>JAICIM010000104.1 GCA_025928885.1 Ktedonobacteraceae bacterium
GATCAGACGAAAGATGCCTCGATCAGCCAGACTGAGCAGAACTTGCAGCAAGCTGCCAATTCCCTCGCCTCCGCAACTGACTCAACGGCAAACAATCAGGGTCAGCAGGGACAGCAAGGCCAATCTCAACAAGGTCAGCAAGGACAACAGGGCCAGCAAGGTCAGCAGGGTCAGCAGGGCCAACAAGGGCAACAGGGCCAGTCTCAACAGGGCCAACAAGGCCAGCAGGGTCAGGGACAGCAGGGTCAACAAGGGCAAGGCCAGCAAGGTCAACAAGGTCAACAAGGCCAGCAGGGCCAGCAAGGGCAAGGTCAACAGGGTCAGGGACAGGGGAAACAGGGCCAGGGGAATGGCGGCAATGGTGGGAACAATGGCGCTGGTACGAATAAAGGCAAGACGGATAATGTTTTCGTGCCAGGAAAGACCGGCACCGGAGCCAGCACGCAAAGCACCGATAATAACAATAGCAGCGTCTCGCAGTCCGGTAGCTCCGTTCCCTACTCACAGGTCGTTCAGCAATATAGCCAGCAAGCACACGATGCCATCGATAATAGCGATGTATCTCCCGATACAAAAGATCTTGTTCACGATTACTTTAATTCATTAGAAGGACAATAACTGAACATGGCGAACAAAAATGAAGATGCTTATGGCGTGGAGACCCCGGAGACGCCAGCAGAAGAGAAGACGGCATCGCAGAACGGACGTGCCTCAGCCAGTGTTACACAGGTTACCGAACCCGGTGAGGCCGATATCGCCGAGTTCATGGAGGTCACACAAAAGCTGGAACAGGAGCTGCGTGAAATTGTCGTTGGCCAGGAGCGTGTGATTCGCGAACTGTTGCTTGCACTGCTTGCCGGCGGGCATGTGCTGCTCGAAGGCGTCCCCGGATTGGGCAAGACGCTGCTGGTGCGCACACTGGCCGATGCATTGACGCTGACATTTACGCGCATCCAGTTCACGCCCGATCTGATGCCCGCCGACATCGTTGGCACCACGATCGTGACCGAACAGACCGACGCCAACAGCAGCGGCAGCAGGCGCGTCTTTAGCTTCCATCCCGGCCCTATTTTCGCCAATATCGTGCTTGCCGACGAGATCAACCGGGCCACGCCCAAAACGCAGTCGGCCCTGCTTGAAGGCATGCAAGAACGTACGGTGAGCGTCGGCGACAGAACGCGCCCCTTGCCCACTCCGTTCTTTGTGCTGGCAACGCAAAACCCGCTCGAAATGGAGGGAACTTACACACTCCCGGAGGCCCAGCTCGACCGCTTCCTGTTCAAGATTATGGTCAACTTCCCTAAAGCGGTTGATCTCCTGCGCATCATCGACAACACGGTCGGGACGCAGACCCTGCGTGCGAAACCGGTGGCGTCAGGCGATCAACTCTTGCATCTGAGCGAGATTGTGCGAGCGGTGCCGGTTGCCACGCATATCAAAGAGTACGCCGTACGCCTCCTGCTTGCCACGCACCCCGATCAAGAGGACGCACCAGAAAAAGTGCGCACATACGTGCGTTATGGTGCCAGCCCACGCGGGCTGCAAGCGCTGATTATGACGGCGAAGGTGCGGGCGCTGCTGGAAGGGCGCTACAACGTCGCCATAGAGGATCTGCATGCGGTGGCCTTCCCGGCTCTGCGCCATCGCCTCGTACTCAATTTCGACGGATTGGCCGATGGCATCACTCCAGAGGAGCTGATTACAACCATTATCGAGGAAGTAGAAGCTGAGGAAGAATAACCCGTCGTGTATGGTAGGGGCGATGGCTTGTCCTCGCCTGGGTTACTCAATATTCCTCTTGTTGCATGAACGAATAGGAGCTAAACTCGATGGCCGATGATGCTGGAACTATGCGCTTTCCACTGGATGCCAGCGTCTTGCAACGTCTGGATAATCTCGCGCTGCTCACCCGCCGCTCAATGGCGACCGGGAGGCCAGGACGCCGCCGCTCTCCGCTGGCAGGCTCCTCGATGGAGTTCGCAGATTATCGGCGCTATGCGCCCGGCGACGATTTCCGCCGCATCGACTGGCGAGCCTATGCACGCCTGGAACGACTCTTTTTACGCGTCTTCGAGGCCGAAGAGAATATCACCGTCACTATCCTGATCGATTGCTCCAATTCCATGTATCAAGGGACGCCGGCCAAGTCCGATCTCGCGATTCAGCTGACCGCCGCTCTGGCCTATGTTGCCTTAAAATGCGAGGATACTGTGACAGTCGGCGCTCTCACAGACCGCCTGATTGCCCATCGCCGCGCCGGGACTGGCAAGAGCGCAACCTGGAGCGTGGGAGAGTTTTTGACGCGCCTTCCCCGCTCAGGTCAGACCGATCTCAATAAAGCCTTATACGATCTAGGACGCGTCCTGAATAGTCCGGGGCTGACCATTATCATTTCGGACTTTCTAGCAACGGGCGGCTATCAGGTTGGCGTCCGCGCTGTGCGCCAGTTGCGGCAAGAGGTGGCGCTGCTGCAGATCCTTTCGCCCGATGAGATCGATCCCGATCTGCAAGGGGAGTGGCAGTTGCGCGACAGCGAAGGCGGCGCTCAGGTTGAAGTAAGCGCCTCGTCAGCGGTGTTACAGGCATATCATGAGCGCCTCGCCGCCTTTACCGAAGAACTGACGGCTTTTGCCCACGCAAATATGGCAACATACGCGCTCATACCGAGCGACACGCAGATTATTGATGTGGTTCAGCGAGTATTACGCCAGGTAACTCTGGTCAAATAGACAGGACAGGCAGGATGAATCTACTTGTTCCAGCGGCTCTCGCCTTTGGTTTGATCATTCCCATCATACTGCTCTTCTATTTCATGCGACCAAAACGGCAGGAGCGCGTGATCGGTAGCACGCTGCTCTGGCAACAGGCGATGCAAGAGTTGCAAGCAAGCCGTCCCTGGCAGCGCCTGCGCCTGACACCGCTATTGTTGCTCCAACTCATCGCGGCCATTGTAATCGTCCTGGTCCTGACGCGTCCGGCCATCTTCTCGAACAGCCCGGTGAGCGGCGACACCATCGTGATTCTCCAGGCTTCAGCCAGCATGCAGGCCACCGATGTCGCGCCCAATCGCTTTGAGGCTGCGAAAAATAACATCGCTAATTTTATCAACGATCTCGGCCCCAACGATCGCCTCTCGCTCATCACGATGGCGCTCACGCCGCGCGTGCTGATTGCGGAGGCGCAGGATAAAGCCCAGCTAACCAATGCGTTGCATCGTGCGCAGGTCACGAATCAGGATGCCGATCTAACGCAGGCGCTCTCCCTCGCCCTCTCGCTGGCACAGGGACATGCCCATGCACAAATTCTGGTGGTTGGCGACGGACACGTCACAAACGCCGATCAGAAGATCACGCTGCCCGTGCCTGTACGCTATCTCCCCATCGGCACCAACGCGCCCAACACGGCTATTCTAGCCTTCGATTCGCGCTCTCTTGAGGGCAAGCTGGTGGCTTTTGCTCAGGTTGCGAACTATAGCCGCCAGCAGCGTGCAATCCCGATTGAGCTGTATGCCGATAGCCACCTCGTCAGCGTTCAGACCATCACGCTCGGCCCCAATGAGCGCGGCACCGTGCAATGGGGACCGCTGGCTGCCAATACGCGCTTTCTCCATGCCCGACTCGTCACGCGGGATGCACTCAGTGCCGATCACGAAGCCTGGGCGATTGTGGGAGGATCGATGCGGGGCCGGGTCCTGCTCGTGACGAAGGGCAATCGTTTCCTTGAGGTCGCCTTTGTGCGACAGGCGAACGTCAATCTTTCCGAGATCACCCCGGACCATTACACGAACCTCGGCACCTACGACCTGACGATCTTCGATGGGTTCGTGCCGCCTGTTCTGCCCCCGGGGAATATTCTGTTCGTCAATCCGCCACAGGGCAAGTATCCCTTCGGTCAGTCGGGGCAAGAGATCGGCGTGGATCACATCAGTTCGGGACAGGATGCACATAACCTATTGACCGACGTTGATCTGAGCAGCATTCACGTGTTGCGGGCCAGCCACCAGCTTACCGCGACCTCCTGGCTACAACCGGTGATCCAGACGCCGCAGACACCGCTGCTGCTGGCAGGAGAGAACAACAGCCAGCGCATCGCCGTGCTGAGCTTTGATCTACATAACAGCGATCTGCCGCTCCAACCGGCCTTCCCGATCCTGATCCGCAATATGACGGACTGGTTCCTCCCAGCGCCAGTGCCAGGAAACGGCCAGGAGTCTGCTGGCTCCCTGGTAACCGTACAGACCTGGCCTGGTGCTAATCATATCACCATTACTGGCCCGGATCAACGGGCAACAACGGTAGGACCACCATTTCCGGTCGCTCCTTACGCCACAACCGATCAGATCGGCATCTATCAGGTGACGCAACGGGTGCGCGGCCAGGATCTTCAGGGAGCCTTTGTCATTAACCTTTTCAATCCTGAGCAATCGCAACTGGCTCCTGCCAGCAGCCTACCAGTGGTCAATAGCACGACCTTTAGCGACAATGGCAACGGCGTATCGCACCAGTTGCGCGAAATCTGGCCCTGGATCGCCGCCTTCCTGCTGCTGGTGCTCTGCTTTGAATGGTGGCTCTTCAGCCGCAGTTATCAGGCCAGGACGACACACGGCACCGAACAGCGCCGCTCGCTGGGCAATGTACGGGTATCGACAGCAAAGAAGAACTCGCTGCTGACTCAGTGGCAAGATCAATTACAGGCGCAATATCAAGCAACAAGGAAGCGGGTGGTGAAAGCGACGAAGCGGACCAGAAGCAAGCTAAAGAGGCGCTCTGCGAAGGAGGAAAAGCGTGTTAACATTTGAGCAACCATTCTTATTGTTGCTGCTACTCCCGGTCGGAGCGCTAGTATATCTCACCTGGAGGCGCATGTCGCTGCCATTTTCCGCTCCGCAGCGTCGCCTCATCCTGGCCTGCCGTCTGGCGCTCTTTACGCTAGTCATCGCGGCGCTGGCGGGCGCATCCTGGTCGCAACCAATCTCGCGGCAAACCACCATCTTCGTTGGCGACATCTCCTCCAGCACAGCCGGGCAGCGCACATTTATCGAGCAGTGGATAAACTCGGCCATTCAACATAAGCGGCCCGACGATCAGGTCGGCATCATCGCCACCGGCAGCAATGCGCTGGTCGAGCAATCAGTGCAATCCCACATAGACTTCTCACATTTTGAATCAACGCCCGATACCAACTACACTGATCTGGCAGCCGGGTTGCGTCTGGCCTCGGCGATTATGCCAGCGGATAGTATGCGCCATGTGGTGCTGCTCACCGATGGACAGCAAAACCTGGAAGATGCCATGCAGGAGGCGCAACTGTTGCAGCAACAGGGTATCCGTCTCGACATCGTGCCGTTGCCAGTTTCAAAGACCGTTGAGGCCCGCATCAATGATATCAGCGCTCCAACCGAGGTACGCACTAACGAGCGCTTTGTCCTGCACATCAAGGTCTACACCAACGTAGCACAGACCTCCACATTGCGTGTCTATCTCGATCAGAAGCTCATCTCACAGCAAAAAGTCTCGCTGGTGGTTGGCGAACAGGAAGTCAGCGTCAACCTGCTTGCGCCACCACCCGGCTTCCATACCTATCGAGCAACGCTGGAAGCCAGTGCCGATACCATCGCCCAGAACAACGAGGCCGCAACCTATGTCAACGTGCAGGGGCCGCCACGCGTGCTGGTGGTTGAGGGCAAGCCAGGCAGCGGACAGAATATCATCGCCGCGCTAAAAGCGACGAAGATCGATGTTACCGTTGGCACCCCCAACGACGTTCCCACCACGCTCGATGGACTCGCCCCCTATAGCGCCGTCATTCTGGCCGATGTGCCAGCTCTCGCGCTCGGCAACACGCGCATGGCGACGCTACAAGCCTATGTACGCGATCTGGGGCGCGGTCTGGTGGTCAGCGGTGGTCAGAACAGCTATAGCCTGGGTGGCTACACCAACACGCCGCTCGAACAGACGCTGCCGGTCAGTATGGATGTGCCACAGCATAAGGATACGCCGAGCATCGCCGTCGTGCTGATCGTCGAGAGCCTGGAAAGTGATATCTCCGTCAATATCTCGAAAGAGGCGGCCAAAGGCGTCGTCAATATGCTGACTCCGCGCGATCAGGTGGGCATCTCTTCCGCGTATGGCAGTTTGACGATCCCGATGCAGTACGTCAAGGATAAACCGTCGATCGATAAGCAGATCGATGCCATGAACCCGGACGATCCTGGCAGCTATAACCCGGATCTAAGCAATGCAGAACAGGTCTTGCTACATACTAACGCCAAGATCAAACACGTGATCCTGCTTGGCGACGGCGATGCCTTTGATAATTACGCGCCCCAGGTGATGAAGATGGCGAAGGAGGATATCACGGTTTCCACGGTCGAAACCAACGCCGCCAGCGTTGATGAGTTGAACACGATGATCAATATCGCCAACTGGGGCCGGGGCCGCTTCTATCGCGCCGACGATCCCAGCAGCATTCCCCAGGTATTGCTGAAAGAGACCGAACGGGCGGCACGGCGCACGGTCATCAACGAGTCGTTTGTCCCGGCGGTCGTGACGCAACATCCGGTTTTGACTGGTATGAACAGTCTACCCGATCTTGATGGCTACGTGGCGACAACGCCCAAGCCAAATGCGCAGGTGATTCTGGTGAGCCATCGCGACGATCCAGTTCTGGCGGTCTGGCAGTATGGTCTGGGGCGAGTCGTGGCCTGGACGAGTGATGCATTGGGACTCTGGACGGGCCACTGGCTGCAATGGAAGGAGGATGCCCGCTGGTGGGCCAACCTCGTCACCTGGACGCTGCCTTCTCCCGATAGCGCCCTCAATATCAATAGCAAGGTCGTCGATGGCAGGGGCCACCTGACCGTTGATCTACCGGCAAGCACGGCGGCGAACTCCGGCACCAGACAGCAGGTTCAGGCGCGTATCGTGCCGCCCAACTATCTCGACGATCCAGATGCGTCGAACCAGACCGTAAACCTGCAACCAACCGCGCCAGAGCGCTGGGAAGGCGATTTTCCGGTGCCGCAGCCGGGGGCCTATCTCATTCAGGTGACATGGAAGGATCAAAAGGGGGCCGGGCAGCTTCAGGCCACCACAGGTATGATTGTGCCATACTCGCCCGAATTTAAAACGGTCGGCACAGATACAGCATTTCTCAAGCGACTTGCGCAGGCTGGCGGCGGCTCGCTGCTCAATCCGAACGATATAGCGGCGGCCTTCAGCCAGAATCTCACGCCGGTAACTGCCGCGCTCCCGATCACCTTCCTGTTGCTGGCTCTAGCCGCTCTGCTCCTGCCCATCGACATTGCCACGCGCCGTCTCTCCAATCTGGAGTTCCTGACGCTGGGCTATCGCTGGTTCATGGGGCTGCTGAACCCGGCTACTAAATCAATCGCCACCTCTGCAGGGCAACTAACGGAGGGCGCACTTGGCACCTCGCTTGGCACCCTGCGCACACAACGCAAAACCAGACGTGGGGAAGCCCTGCGCCAGATGAGGCAGGCAAACAAAGAGCCGTCACACACCAGCACGCCCTCTGTTAAAGAGACCAAAGCAGCGCCACCAGCCTCGCCAACGGCAACTTCAACGGCAACGGAGACAAAACCAGATGTTTCCGTCGCCGAACGGCTGCTGGAGGCCAAACGCAAGCGCGGCTCGAAGAAATCGTCATCGTAACGCGATAATGTGATTTTTGACCAACACATCCCTTTCTCCAGTCATTTTTCGATTTCCACATATTTATTGCCGTTGCTCAACCACTTGAGCAGCGGCATAGATGGCTTCGTTCGTCTCCGGCTCTGGCTGGTGCGGCACACGGGCGATCAGAACGATTGCCAGCAGCACGCACACGCCACCCACGACATGCGACCAGGCAAACGGCTCACCCAGCACGACATATGACAGCACGACGGCACTGACTGGCGCAAGACCCGTAAACACACCCGCCGTAGTCGCGGAAACCTTCACCACTGCCTGATACCAGAGCAGGTACGCGCCCACCGTCCCAATTAGCCCATAATAGGCAATCTCACCCCAACCCACCAGTGGAACCACCGTGAAATTAAAAGTGAGCGATTGATATATGGCTATAGGCAGAAAAAGCAGGAAGCCAAAGCAGCTCGTCACACAGGCCAGGGCCAGCGGCGCTATCTTCCCTGCCGTGGCTTTGCTCAGGACCGACCAGAGCGCCTCACCGATCGCAGCGCCAACGATCAACAGGTTGCCGAGCACGTTGCCCGTCTGATGACCGCCTCCAGCCTGACCATTCATAATCATCATGCCAACCATCACCAGCCCGATGCCCAACCATTTGCTCCATGATAGGCGTTCACGCAAAAACAGAAATGAAATCAGGCCAATGATTGCCGGGACCGTTCCTGAGATAATCCCACTCTCCGCCGCGCTGGTCAGCTTCAAACCATAGAGCAGAAAAATGGTATAGAGAAAATTGCCGGTCAACGACTGCAAAAACAGGATCAGCAGGTCCCGCTTCTCAATACGGGGAAATCCACCTGCACTTTTCAATAACAGCACGAGCAGGACCGCTGCCGCAAGCGCAAAACGGAGCGCAGCTGCCAGAAACACCGGAAACCCGACCGTAATCATTTTACTCAAAGCAATATTACTCCCAACGATGACCATAGCGCCGGTCAACTGGAGGTACGCACCTATATTTTTCTTCATTATTTCTCCCTTCTCATCAAATGCATAGATAAGATAACATGGAGAAGTGGTAGAATGTAGAGCCACTTTTTATCACTTTTGAGAGTACCAGTTTGAGGAAGAAGCCATGCTCTGGATACCAGTTGACAGGACGGCGGAAAAGCCATTAATTCGTCAGGTCTACGATCAGATACGCCAGCAGATTTTACAGGGAGAGCTACACGCTGGCGACCGGCTCCCGTCCACGCGCGAACTGGCCGAAGACCTTCACGTTTCGCGCAATGTGATTCTAGAGGCGTATGATCAATTGCTGGCCGAGGGCTATATCGAGAGTCGGCGCGGCTCCGGTACATATGTGGCCGAGGGCGCATCGTTCGCTTTTGCCGCAGATGGCGCTCAACAACCAGCCGCTACTTTCTTCACACCATCTGCTCAGCAAAACAGCCACAGCATCAATTTTCGTTCGGGGCTACCTGCCCTCGATCACTTTCCGCGCAAGCTCTGGAGCCAGCTCACCCAACAAACCTATCGGCAGGCCGATGCAGCGCTCTTTGGCTACGACAGCCCTGAAGGTCGCCTCGAACTACGCGTGGCCCTCTCGCGCTATCTTTTACGAACGCGTGGCGTGCGCAGCTCGTTGGATCAGCTCTTAATCACCACTGGCGCGGCTCAGGCGTTCTCGCTGCTCACAAACCTCTTGCTCACGTCGAATAGTCGGGTGATCGTCGAAGATCCCGTCACCAACGAGGTGCAGACGATCTACACGCGCTCAGGCGCTGCGCTCGTTCCGGTTCCGGTGGATAGGCACGGCATCCAAACCGACCTCTTGCCAGTGGACGAACAGGCCGCGTTTGTCGTGGTCACCCCCTCTCACCAGTATCCCCTGGGCAGCATTTTGCCGATTCAGCGGCGCATCGCCCTCATCAACTTTGCCCGCGCCACCGATTGCTATCTTGTGGAGGACGATTACGATAGCGAATTCCGCTATAGCGGCCCGCCCGTTAGCTCACTGCAAGGACTGGACCCCGAACGCGTCATCTATATCGGCACATTTAGCAAAATCCTCTCCCCGGCATTGCGGATCGGCTATATGATCCTTCCATCGTCGCTGATCGCATCGAGCCGACAGACCAAGCGCCTCAGCGACCTTCACTCGCCTACCCTCGATCAGCTGATACTGGCCCGCTTTATCGAGGAGGGCTACCTCGAACGCCACATCATGAAGATGAAGCGGCTCTATCGCAAGCGCCGCGACACCCTTATCAGCAGTCTGCAAAGCACCTTCGGCAAACGTGTTCAGATCGAAGGTACATCAACCGGGCTGCATCTTGTCGCGGCTTTTCCGGGGATCGATTTTACGGATACCACGCTGTTGCAGGAGTTGGAGCAGGTTGGCGTTCAGGTCTATCCTGTAGAGATACATGCCGTGCGCAAAGGATTGCATTGCCATCAAATCGTGCTGGGCTACGGAAATCTTGCGGAAGAGGAGATCATAGAAGGGGTAAAACGAATCGCACACGTGCTACCGTCTGTTGAATAAACACAACAATGTTATGCAGCTCTTTCAATTATACCTGCTCTACAGCAGTCTATATGAAAAAGCGACTGAAGTAGCTACGTAACCGTCCGAAATATGTTATCCTGGAAGCAGAACAAAAGAAAATATATTGGAAGGATTTGAAAGATCCATAAGGCGAGTACAGTCCCCGCCCGATCCAACGCAGGCTTTAACCAAAGGAGTTTGCTTTATGCTGTTACCAGAATTACGCGCTGAAGTAGCTCGCTATGCTCAGAAAATGCACACCAGCCAGCTCGTCCGAGCCACTCAAGGCAATCTCAGCGCTCGTGATACCAAGACCGGCTTAATCTGCATTACACCGAGCGCGGTAGATTATGAATTGCTCACGGCTGAAGATATTACGGTCGTCAATAGTGATGGTGAAGTCGTGGAGGGGAAGTGGCGTCCCTCCACTGAGACGCCGCTGCATACGCTGTTGTTGCGTCGTCGCTCCGACATCAACTGTGTGATGCACACCCATTCGCTCTATGCCAGCGCATTCGGTGTGGTCTATCAACCGATCCCCGTCGTCCTTGCCGAATCCGCCGCCTGCCTGGGCGCAGAGGTGCCGATTGCACCCTATCAGAAATCTGGCACCATCGAGTTCGCCGAGATGGTCTCCGACGTACTCGGCACAGGCATGGCGGTGATCTGGGGCAATCATGGCGCGATGGTCGTCGGCGATACGGTGGCACGCACGTATTCTATTGCCCACGCCCTGGAAGACACCGCCAAAATTTATGCCATCTCCAAACAAATCGGGCAGCCCGTGACCTTACCAGCCGAAGAAAGCGCCCAACTTCACGCGCTCTGGTTAGAGACATACAGCAAAACTTCAACCCGGTAAGATCATCGGTTGTTGCAAAGCCAGCTACGCTCGTTCCTGTACCGGGAAATAAAGCGTATATTGTTCATCAACTACATCGCATAGGGGCAAGAAACGAGTACTCTGCTCTTGCAGCTTCGTCTGATAGCCGCTTCGCCACTGCTGATCCCAGCGGCGCTCGTTGTGTGATGCCAACATCGTCTCTGGCTGATCTTTGCTGCCATAGAGCGTATGCGCATGATCGCACAGACCGGCCAGGACGATCGGCCCATCCATAAAGGCGACCGTATCGGGCGCGTCGGGCAAGGCAACGCTGGTCAGCGCCTTCGGGAAGATCAGCCTCACCTGATCGTGCTGCCATGTTCGCCGCACCGCATAAAAGCTCGATGGTGCATTGGAAACATGCTGGCGCTCACCGTTGATCTCAATCACCGGCTCTCCCGCCAGCCACCAGGGCAGACGGATCTTCAGTTCAAACTCTACCGGTTGCGCACAATCGATATCCAGCGTAAACGCAAGCTGCTTGCGCTCCCGCCACTGTCCCTGCTGTGGACTCAACGCGCCCAGGCTCGGCGTCTTGCTATCCAGTTGCGCCGTCACAGCAACATCGCGGTAGTGCCACTCCAGCCGCGAGGGAATATACTGACTGACAACCAGCCCATCGTCGGTGGCAAAGTAGATGTCGCGTCCATGACTGGAATATGCCTGCACCAGCGTGCCATGACAGCACCAGAAGTGATTGGTCTCCGATCCCCACGTCTTCTTGCCCCCGGCCTCCAACGGCAGATAATACGTGACCATGCCCGTTCCACTATTCTGTTGCGCCAGGATGCCATTGTAGAGATTGCGCTCGTAGTAATCGGCATAACTCGCGCCTCCGGTCCAGGTAAAGAGATAATGGGCCAGGCGCATCATATTATAGACGGTGCAAAACTCCTGATTGAACGGCCCCAGAAAGCCCGCGAGTTGCTGCGGTGGACACCACATCTCGTTGTTGGTCTGGCCTCCAGTACAGTAGTAGCCGCGCTCGGTCACGGCACAGCGCCAGTACGCCTCGACGATATCGCGCCAGCGCCGCTCACCTGTCACCTCCCAGGCTCGCGCCGCACCATGAATCTCCGGGATCGTCGTGTTGGCGTGCCTGTTAGTGAGCACATCTTCCCCAGCAAGCAAACGGTCAAAGAGGCGCGGACGCGTATAGCGCTCTATAAGATCCAGGTGCTCCTGCTTGCCCGTGACGCCATAGAGGTTGGCCCAGACCTCCAACATACCACCGGTCTCAACATCCAGAATATCATCCATCTGCTCTCGCGCGAACTGAGCCGTCCAGCGATGAAACCAGTTGGCCCAGCGCTCAAGGATCTCCAACGCCTGCTCGTTCTGGCCGAACTCAAACATCTCATAGAGGCCCATCAAGGTTTTGTGCAGCACATAGTGAGTTGCCCACACCCTTTTGCCGCGCACGATCCACTCCAGATACTCCGCTGGCACCGAGCCAACCCACTCGCCGCCATTCTCCCGCTGACAGCGACCCAGCTCGGAGATAATAAAATCGGCCTTCCCTTTTAGTTCGGCATCGCCTGTCGTTGCAAAGGTACGAGCGGCAGCAGAGAGCCAATGACCAAGAAATTGACCACGGACCTGACTTGTCGGCGATTCCCAGCCCCAGTGGCAATCCTGCGGCTGCTGTGCCGGGTTCCACAGTCCCGCCTGCTGATAATGATTCTGCAAAAGATTCGCCGTCTTGAGTTTGAGCATATAATTACGATTAAGCGCTATACGTTGAGTGAGCGATGTAGAATGCAAACCGCTGGTCAATGGTTCTTGCAGCGTCACACTATTCCACGGCATCGGTTGGTGCGTCTTCGCCATCGATATAAATCCTCTCTAGTGGCTGATCGAGCTTCTACAGTGTAAATACAGAGGTGTCGTGATAAGCATAGATGACATTCACAGAGGAAACAATGCAGATTCTCAACACAAAGATGCAAAATTCTCACATCGTCAGTTCGTTTGAGCTGCCCGGGGAAGGTCTGGACGTAACGGGGATGGGCTTTGCGCAAAACGACACGGAGCATCCCGATCGCGTGCTGGATTTCTGGGTGCTGGGACTGCTCATGCGAGGCATCATGGATTTACAGATTGGCGAGGAGCGAGCTATCTTAAACGCCGGGACCTACTACCTTTTGCCTCCCTATATCCGTCATTTTGGCAGAAAAGGCGATAGCACGTTTGATGTGCTATTTTTTCATTTCGCCACCGACACATCCTGTCGCGCAACGCAGCCCACTCGCTTACCTATCTTCGGGTATATTCCACCGGAACTGCCCTATCTCAATCTCTATCGCTTCATCAAACGAGCGGTCGATTTCGCGCTGCTCTCGCCTGAGCAGGTCAATCTTCAGGTCGCGGCTATCCTGACACAACTCAGTGTGATGCAACGCTATGAGACGGACGAACACGAGGGATCAAAGCGGCTGGCATATCGCATTATGGACTATATTCGTGAGCATATCGAGCGCGAGAGCAGCAGCGAACAACTGACTGAGGAGCTGGGCTATAGCTATGGGCATCTGGACCGCGTGTTTCGCCAGCATTTCGGGACGAGCATCCACCAGAAGCTCTTGCAACTGCGCATCGATACCGCCGCCGAGCTACTATTAATGGGCAGACCAATCAAAGCGGTGGCGACACAGGTCGGCTTTCACGACTACCACTATTTTCTCAAGGTCTTTAAAAAGATACGCGGCGTCTCCCCTGGCACCCTCCAGCGCAGTGCAGGCGCTTTGCAGGATACGAGAGGGAGTACATAAGAAACTCCACTCTTGCTTTTCGTAGCCGCGGGGCGGGTGGGGGGGGGTGGGGAGAGGGGCGGGAAAAAAGCGCGGGGACGGGAATGACACAAAAAAATGTTTTTTTGTTAGCCTAGAGGGGGTTGGAAA
>JAICIM010000750.1 GCA_025928885.1 Ktedonobacteraceae bacterium
GCGCGAAGGCCAGCATGATTATCTTCCTCGGCCCCGAAAACTTTATCAAGGATCTGCCTGCTTTGTGGTATAGTGGTCAGGCGTGGACCGGAGCCTTCTTTGGCGGCTATCTGGGCGTCCTGCTGGTTAAGCGCCTCAATCATATCAACTATCCGACCGGCGATATTTTTGCCCCGGCCCTGCCACTCGCTCAGGCACTTGGGCGGCTGGGCAATCTACTCGGTGGCGATCCCTTTGGCCTGCCCAGCTCTCTGCCCTGGGCTATTATGCAGCACGGCGTGCGTCGCCAGCCCTCGGCTCTGTATGAAATGATCCTCGATCTGGTCCTGTTCGCGATCATCTGGCGTTTGCGCGATAAGATGCCGCGCTCCGGCGACCTCTTCAAGTTGTATGTGGTTGGCTATTGCAGCTTCCGCTTCCTGGTTGATTTTACGCGTGTCGATCCCCGCGTCCTGCTCGGCTTTACGCTGGTCCAGGTGCTCTATGCAATCTCCATCGCTGGCTTCGGCTATAGCCTGTGGCGTTCGTTCTGCGAGGTGCGAGCCGTGAAGCGTGTGCCAGAGGGAACCGAGATAGTTTCATTTTAGGGGAGGGAAAAGGATGCAAGAACAACACAATGATTTTCCTCAAGAGGAGAGGAATGCGTCCCAGCGGGAAAGGCCAGCGCGAGAGATATTTTCCTTCCAGGAGATACCTCCGCCGCCGCGTCCAGAAATAAACCGCGCACTACAATATTTTATTGGCCTTGTGATCGGCTGTATTCCCCTGGTACTCTTTTTCGTGTCCGTCAGTCGCTTCCTGGGTGTTACTGAGGTCGCTAACTCTCTGAGTACAATAGCTGTGAATAGCTATGTGGTTCTCTGGGTTGCGGCGATAGCGTGTCTTTGCATTCCACGTGTGCGCTTCGTGGGCTATGGTCTGTTGACAATGGCGATCCTTTCACCTGTGATATGGGTCATATCATGTTTCGCAACATTTCGAGCCTGTTATCGTGCCTGTTAGAAAAGGAAAATTTTGAAGGATGCAAGAACAGGATCATTCTCTTCAAGAGAAACAACGGACAGAGCGACAGACAAAGACGGCTGATGGCATTCATTCATTTCATGAAGTGGTCTATCCTCCTCGCGAAGTAAACCGCCTGCTTCAGTATTTTATCGGCGTTGCAATTGGCTGTATTCCTCTGATGCTCTTTTTATTGTTAACCAGTCCTTTACTGCATATTAATTCGTTCTCTGGCCCTTTTGGAATAGCTGCTCTTGCTTGTTATCTGGCCCTCTGGGGTGCGGCGGTTGTGTGCCTCGGCATTGTTCCACGTGTGCGTTTCGTGGGTTATGGGCTTTTAACGATGGCGATCTTTTCACCGTTTATATGGATTATTTCGTGGAGAATCCCATTTTGATTTTATTGTTAATGAAAGGGAATTTTTATCATGCGCAATCGTAAGAATCGTCGTGAGTTGGCAGCGTTGCCAGTAACACCGGTTGAAGGCGTTCCCGTTCCTGGTCCCGAAGATCCGTTGATGGTGCGGCACGACCGGCCATATATTTACCACAACTTCACCAATAGCTTGTGTCCGAAGTGCTTGAAGGTTGTGAAGGCGAAGATCATTTTACAGAACAATAAGGCCTATATGCTCAAGACCTGCCCGGAACATGGGGCGATGCGCACGCTGATCTCCTCAGATGCCGCCTACTATCTGAGCCAGAGCCAGTACAACAAGCCCGGTACGTTGCCGCGCCATTTTCAGACGCGCGTTGAGCAGGGCTGCCCGCTCGATTGTGGGCTGTGTACGGATCACGAGCAGCACTCCTGTCTGGCTCTGGTTGAGATTACCGAGGCGTGCAATCTGCGCTGTCCCACCTGTTTTGCGAACTCCGATGTGGGACGCTTCTCGCCGCTCGACGAGGTGGAGCGCATGCTTGATACGGTCGTGGAGAACGAGGGCTACGCCGATGTCGTCCAGTTCAGCGGCGGCGAACCGACGATTCATCCCCAGTTGTTCGAGATCTTGGAGATGGCAAAAAAGAAGCGCATCAAGGCCATGATGATCAATACCAATGGCGTGCGTATCGCTCGTGATGAGGAGTTTGTGCGCCAGTTGAGCGCCTTTAAGGGCAATTTCGAGGTCTATCTGCAATTTGACGGCTTCCGACAAAGTACTTATGAAGAGTTGCGCGGCCTCGATCTGCGCGAGATCAAGCTGCAAGCGATTGCCAATCTGACAAAATATGAGATCCCGATCAATCTAACGGCGACGATCAAGCGTGGCGTGAATGAGGACGAGATCGGCGAGATCGTCAAGTTTGGCGTTGCGGAAAAGATGGTGCGCGGCGTGACGCTGCAACCGGTGACCAATGTTGGTCGCCACGAAGATTTCAATGCGCTGGAACGTACCACCATACCGGACGTGATTCGCGCTATCGACGAGCAAACAAGCGGCATGTTTCGCGCTTCGGACTTTGTGCCGTTGCCCTGCCACAGCGATTGTATCAGTATGACATA
>JAICIM010000640.1 GCA_025928885.1 Ktedonobacteraceae bacterium
ACCCGCACCAACCCCCCCCCGCAACTTCGAAAAGAAGAAGTCCTATCCTGATTGCACAAATTTGAAATAGAGAAACGAGAATACATAATAAATGCATAAATCGCAACAACCATTGAGTCTTGGACATGCCTTTAGCTCGGCCCCGTGGGTCATTCCGGCGCTGATTGTCACCCTGGTGGTCTCGCTGCTGCTGCATCGCTGGTTGGCGCGGCGCTTTCGGACCTCTCCCTGGTTCGTGCTGGCGCTGCTGCTGTGCGTCGGGGCGATTCTGTCGATCACGATTACGCCGGGGACCTGGAATCCCAGCCACTCTTGTAGCTTGAAGGTTGCCTTTCCACATCCGTCCGATCTGTTCTCCTTTGGCGAGCGCTCCCTCAATATATGGTTGTTTGTGCCGCTGGGCCTCACCATCGCAGCCACTCCCCGACGGCGCGTGGGTGTGCTCTTCTTCGCGTGCGCGATGGCGATGCCGTTCATGATCGAGGGCTTCCAACATTTCGTGCCAGATATCGGGCGCACCTGCCAGTTAACTGATGTGATTAATAACCTGACCGGGCTGTTCCTGGGCGGCTTCGTGGGCCTGTGCGTTCGACTGTTCTGGGGCATGATGAATGGAGGCCGCGAGCCATTGCGCGTTGGGCAGCCGAGCGGCTATCTCCACGAACAGCGGAAAATCTAAGCGGCGTGATCCCTTGACAATGCCGCGTCTTTTCTTCTATACTACAAACATAACGTTCACGTCATATTCGAGGAGGCAGAAATGAGCGATCTCATGCGTATCGGCGAACTGACCGAGCTAGCAGGCGTCACACAACGCACCGTTCGCTATTACGAGAGCATTGGACTGCTGCCTCCTGGGGAGCGCGAGGGCCACGGGCATCACTACTATACTGAGGAGACGCTGGCCCGTTTGCGCAAGATTGATCAGCTCAAGAAGCTGGGGTTGAGCCTGGAGGAGATTGCCGGGGTCATCGATCTCTACTTTATTGATCCCAGCGGCGTTCAGCCCAAACAGAAGGTGCTGGCAATTTTGCGTCAGCATCTTACCGAAGCGGACCGCAAGATTAGCTCGTTGCAGCAGTTTCGCGCCGAGTTGCAAGCCAATATCGAACGCTTTGAGCGCTTTCTGGAATCCGCCCAACCGTAGCTTTTTTTTGTCTCCAATATGACGTTAACGTCAAGATTAAGTTTCGTATAGTAATATCTTTCGATGAAAGGAAGCAAAACATGAGCGAGACGATTGGATTTATTGGCCTGGGCCTGCTGGGGATGCCGGTTGCGCGTAACTTGCTCACCTCCGGCTATACGCTCAAAATTTATAATCGTACCGCCAGCAAAGTCGAGCCGCTGCTGGCGTTGGGTGGCACTCAGAGATACAGTCCACAGGACGTAGTGACGAGCGGGGGAATCGTTGTGTCAGTGATGAGCGATGACGCGGCGTTGGAGAGCATTGTGAGCAGCGAGGGCTTTTTGGAGCGGCTTGGCAAGGGCGGCGTTCATCTCGCCATGAGCACGGTTGCGCCCGAGACATCGCGCAAGATGGCCGCCCTGCATGCTGAACATGGTTGTCTGTACGTCGAAGCGCCCGTTTTTGGGCGACCGGAGGCGGCTGCGGCGCGAGAATTGTGGGTGTGTTGCGCGGGCGAACAGGCGGCGAAGGAACGTGTGCGCCCGCTGCTTGAGGCGATCAGCCAGGGCATCTTCGACTTTGGCGAACAGGTCGGAGCTGCCAATATCGTCAAGCTCTGCGGCAACTTTTTGATTATCTCGGCGGGACGGTCGATAGCGGAGGCGCTGACGATGGCTGCAAATAACGGCGTTGATCCTAATGCAGTGGTGGATATGCTGACCACCACGCTGTTCTCTTGCTTCATCTATCAGAGCTATGGTGCGAGGATTGTGGCCAATTCAGGTGTGTACCAGAGCAACTGGATAGCCGTCAAGGATACCGGCCTTTTTGAGCAGACGGCGCAAAAAGCCGGGGGATCTGCACCGTTGGCCCATCTTTTACATGAGATTATGCAAGAGAATCTCCTCAGTTAAGTTCTAGCATCGTGGAACCAATCGCGCCCGGCCAGCGTCTCTCCTTTGAGTAGAGTTCTTCTATGCGAAAGGAGTTATTCATGAGGTCGAACAGAGGAGTAATCTGGTTCTGTCTCTTTATTATATGTGCGCTGGCTGGTTGTGGTGGTTCCACTGGAGATGCAAATTCGGGCAATGCAAATTCGGGAGCAAACAGCACTCCCACTGCAACGCCGGGGCCGGACCGGGTGCAGATTCAGATCTTCGAGGTCGATCAGAAAACGGCCTCGAAGACCGTAACGGTCTCGCAGGCTGATCAGGTGCAGCAGTTTTATCAGACCATGAACTTTTTGCCAGCTTATCCCAAAGATGCCATGTGTACGCAAGAGATAGGTCCCCGCTACACCATCACATTCAGCCGGGAAGGGAAGGATGTGACGACGTTTACAGCGGAGCGCTATGGCTGCAAAAAGGTAACGATTGGGAAAGAGATGCACCAGGGTACACCGCAATTCTGGTCGGAACTCGATCAGATGATTGCGAAAGGGGTCTGAGCCGCCCGCCCCTTCATTTGAGCGCTCATACGTGATGTTCTACGCTGAGGCATATATAAAAAATCATCAGGCAGAAGGCCGCTGTCTTGTAGCTCTTGCACATTGACAGCGTTTTTTTCTGTTTATACAATAGACAGTATACACATATGCATTTGGCGGAATCAGATGGAAAGAGAGAACATGCTCGCCTGTCCCGTGTCCAGGCGCTGCTTTCGATGAAGAAGTACTCACCCCAGACTTTCCACTATGCGTTTTGTAATTATACGTTCTGTATAAGCTACATTCTGTATAAGCTGCATTTTATGTATGACCGCCGATGCGTTCCTCCGGTGAGACCCTGCTGAGCGTCACGATCAGTACTCTCTAAGATTCAACCAGTACAGTAATCTGGTGTTTTCATTGTATGAAGGGGCAAGACATGGCTTTCAATCTGCGCAATCGACATTTTTTGAAGCTGGACGACTTCACACCAGAGGAGATCCGCTTCCTGTTACAACTCTCTGCTGAGTTGAAGGCGGCCCGCTACGCAGGGACCGAGACGCAGCGCCTGAAAGGGAAGCAGATAGCACTGATTTTTGAGAAAGATTCGACGCGTACCCGTTCTGCGTTCGAGGTGGCAGCTCGTCAGCAGGGGGCGGACGTGACCTATATTGGTCCGACCGGCTCGCACATCGGGTATAAAGAGAGTATGAAGGATACGGCGCGTTTCCTGGGGCGTTTGTACGATGGCATTGAGTATCGCGGCTTTGCACAACAAAGAGTGGAAGAGTTGGCGGAGTACGCCGGTGTGCCGGTCTGGAACGGTTTGACCGACGAGGCGCACCCGACGCAGGTGTTGGCGGACCTGTTGACGATGCAGGAGCATGCGCATCAGGCGCTGGATCAGGTCTCGTTCTGCTTCCTGGGCGATACTGGCGGCAATATGGGTGATAGCTTGCTGATTGGCGGTGCGAAGATGGGCATGGATGTGCGGCTGGCCGGTCCCCGCGAGTGCTGGCCTGATCCCAAACGCATCGAGGCGGCACAGATCATCGCCCGCGAGACCGGCGCTCGCCTGACCATTACTGATGAGATTGAAACGGCGGTGAAGGGCTGCGATTTCCTGCATACCGATGTTTGGGTGTCGATGGGTAAGTCGCCTGATCTGTGGGGCGAACGCATTCAACAAATGCTGCCCTATCAGGTCAATAGTGAATTGATGGCGCTCACCGGCAATCCACAGACAAAGTTTATGCATTGTCTGCCCGCCTTGCACAATACAGAGACTACGCTTGGCATGCGTATCTACGAACAGTATAGCCTGGAGGCCCTTGAGGTCACAGATGAGGTGTTTGAGGCCAACTCGACCATCATCTTCGACCAGGCCGAGAACCGCCTCCACACCAT
>JAICIM010000492.1 GCA_025928885.1 Ktedonobacteraceae bacterium
ACTACGGTCGTTTAAAATTTTCTTTTCGCTTCTCAAGAAAAGAGTGCATACCATCCTGAGCAACGGGAAGCTGAGAGGTCGAGGCCATCACTTCCTGCGCATAAGCATAGGCCAGCGGCTGCGGCATATCCATCTGCGCATAATATGCCTGTTTGCCAATACCTTTTGAGATATAGCTGCCCCGGCAGGCGGCCTCTAAGAGATGCTGCGCTTCTTCCACCAGACACTCAGGCGCGACCACGCGATTGATCAACCCCCAATCAGCCGCCGTTTGCGCATCGATGGGATCGCCGGTAAGCAGCATCTCTAGCGCTCGCTTGCGTCCAATGTTGCGGCTCACGGCCACCATTGGTGTTGTGCAAAACCAGCCGCCTTTTCCACCGGGAGTGGCAAATGTGGCCTCAGTGGAAGCAACGGCCAGATCACAGGTAGCAACTAACTGGCAACCAGCTGCGGTGGCAACGGCATGCACGCGTGCCAGCACGGGCTGGGGGATTTCCTGAATGGTGTCCATCAGCGTTGTACAGACTTTGAGCAACTGACGAACCGTTACCAGATCGTTATCCACAACATCCGCGAAATCATGTCCAGCACAAAACGCCGGTCCATTGCCCGCCAAAATCACGCCCAGCGCCGCGCTCTCGCCCACCTCACGCAACGCGACAGTCAACTCGTGCATATGTTTTAGCGAAAGAGCGTTGCGGCGCTTCGGATTGTTCATTGTAATCGTGGCGTAGTCGCCCTCATATGTAACGTTCACCAGTTCGTATTGCATCGCTACTTCCTTTCTCAATCGCCGTTGATAATTCCCTGCCATTATATCGCAATTCATATGAGAATGGCGTTAACGATAGGATGCGATCCCGCTTTCAAACGCTGCTTGATCATTGAACTGCCCCTGTCGATTGAGATGAGCCACCTCAACCAACAGAGCAGGAGAAACATCATGAATAGCTTGAATGTACGAAGCTAGCTCACCCATTCGTACTTCTTCTCCTCGTAATATGAGTAGTTACCGGGATAGACGCGCACCTGTTGATCGGGGCCGATCTCGACAATTCTGGTCGCTATCTTGTCCAGGAAGTAGCGGTCGTGCGAAACCATCAGGATCGTTCCTTCAAAGTCGAGCAGCGCCTCCTCCAATACTTCGGTTGAGGCGATATCCAGGTTGTTCGTCGGCTCGTCCAGCAGCAAGAAGTTGGCCTCGGTCAGCATCAGGCGAGCAAGCTGCAAGCGGCTCTTCTCACCGCCGCTCAACTGAGCAATTGGCGTGTGAATGTCGGCCATTGTAAAGAGCAGCCTGCTCAGGAAGGCGATGGCCTGCCCCTCTGTAAGCTTTTTCAATCTCCGCACAAAATCTAGCGGTGTGCTCTCAAAGGGCAGCGTCTCCTGCTCCTGAGCGTAGTAGCCCAGCACCACACTTGCTCCAATTTTGACGCTGCCAGTTGTCGCGGGCAACAGGTCCATCATGGTGCGCAAGAGCGTCGTTTTGCCGCTGCCGTTGTCGCCAACGATGCCAACGCGTTCGCCATAGAGGATGGTCAGGTCAAAGGGCGCAAAGAGTTGGTAGCCGTTGATTGTTTTGCTGAGATTTTTGATCTCGACAACCTTTTTGCCGCTGCGATTGGCGTCCAGATCCATCTGCATCCGATCTCGCACCAACACGGGCTTATCGATGGCATCCTGTCTGGCCCTCTCGACGCGCTTCGCCATATATTCTGCCTTGCCAGCAAATTTAGAGTTCATCTTCGCCCAACCCTTCAAGCGCCGCATGCTGACCTCTAAGCGCTTAATCTCATCCTGTTGCGCACTATAGATCTCGTATTGTTTGAACAAGCGTCGTTCGCGCTCCTCTGCATAATAGCTATAGTTGCCTGCATAGACCGAAATTTCGCCGTCCTCAAGCTCAAAAATCTTCTTGACGGTATGGTCGAGTAGGTGGCGATCATGCGAGATGATCAGCACGGAACCGGCATAATCGCGGATATACTGTTCCAGCCAGGCTTTGGCCCGCAAATCAAGATGGTTATCAGGCTCGTCAAGCAGCAACAGATCGGGCTTCTGCAAGAGGATACGAGCCAGATTGACCAGCTTCTTCTCGCCGCCGCTCAACGATCCGAGTTCCAGATGATACTCGTGTGGCGAAAATCCCAGGCCGCTTAACACGCTCTCAACCTGATGCTCCTGCGTATATCCGCCCAGAGCATCATAGCGCTCCTGTGCCTTACTATATCGTTCCAGCACAGCAGTAAGTGCATCGGGATCGCTGGCGAGTTCGGGATCGGCCATCTGCGCTTCGAGCCTGCTCATCAACTGGGGCAGCTCGATCAGTTCGGGCGAGGTAGCTGAAACAACCTCAAAGACGGTTTTATGGTACTGAGCAGCATCGATCTCCTGCGTCAGATAGCCGATCGTGAGGTTACGCTTGCGCGAGATCACGCCACTGGTCGGCGTCTCTAGTGCAGCCAGCAGCTTGAACAGGGTTGATTTGCCGCTGCCATTCTCGCCGACAAGACCGATACGTTCGCCCTCAAGAATCTCCAGGCTTACATCATGAAAAACGGGGTTGCCGCCAAAATCTTTGTTGACTTTCGCAAACGTTGCAAGCAACATAGGTAGCTATCTCCTTGAGCATAAAAAAGTGCATAAAACACTAGAAGGACGGTGAAAAGAGGTGTAGCCTGGAAGCTAAATGTCCTATGCTCAGAAGAGGAGCGCACAAGTCTGTATGTTTGTGAAAACCAGGAAAAAAAGAGGAGGAAAGAGCAGCACAAACGCACGTTATCTATAGTCACTCACGAACGCGAGTAAACGTATAGATTCGGTTTGGCGCTACTTTTCCGCCGCATAAGCAGAAGCGCCAGACTTATGCGGCCATGTCATGCGACATGTGTTTATGGGGGTGGTCAACGGCCAGTAAGTAATCCATATGGCCGACGTACTGATAGTTCATAGAGCGATGATACCATGCGTTTTTATCAGAGTCAAGTGGCAATCGAGCGCCTGCCCGATTGCCATCCTCATGCTAATCGTTCAAGAGCAACGAAAGGGCCGGAGCTGGGATTTCATGGCGATCTGCGACGCTGATAACGGCGGTGCCGACCGCGAAAAATTCGATCACGTGCGATCCCCAGCCGTGGCTGCGCTCAATAATCTGCGCCCCCACCACACCCTGAGCGTTCAAACCCACCGCTTCGGTCTGCATACGCTCCATCGCCAGCTCGCGGGCATCGTACAACGCCTGAGTATAATTGGTCATCTCCACGTTGCGTCCGACCTGATTGAACCACTGTCCCATACCCTGATGAGCCACATGATACACACAATTGCCCATCACCATCCCGACGGGCCGATAGCCAGCACGGAGCAGCGTCCAGAAATCCTGACCCGATAAATCCGAAGTAAATGGCATACCATGCGTATTGCGAAAATGCTGTCCGTCGCGGGAACGAATCGCGGTCCCGATCGCCACGAATTCAGCCAGCGCCTCGCCCCACTCATGACGCGTCACTTCGAGCCGCACTCCAACGATTCCATCGGCCCCCAGCGCGTCGGCCTCCTCTTCCATGCGCGTCATTGCCAGTTCGCGGGCATGATACATCGCCTGCGTGAGTACGCCCATCTCCTGATTCTGGTTCCAATTCGCGCGCTGATAGCCAATATGATAGATCGAGCTTCCAACCACCAGACCAACCGGATCAAATCCCGCCTCGCGGACCAGCAAAAACTCACTGACGCTCAGATCGCTGGTAAAAAGCGCCTGGTGTTTGGCATCGCCGCGCATGCTGGTGAGGCGTTCACGGGCATGAACCGGCAAATCATTTCCCTGTGGAGGCATCTGCTGCGACATGAATATACTCCTTGTAATAAGACATAAAAATCAATGATGATAGCTTCCCATGCCATTGATGCTATTCGCGAAACGTCAATTCCCGATTCTGTCCATAGCGTCCCGGGCGAAGATCGGTAAAGGTGAGAGCTGGTCGCGGCACAACGCTAGACTCTTTGTGGCCCTTATCCGCCGCCACAATCGCTGTCCCGATGACCGCAAAATGGGTACTCAGATCCAGGTATTTTGCCTGTGGATTATCCGTCTCGTACTCTATAATGCGTCGATCATTCTCAATATGCATACCGACGATGCCCAGCGATCGCATGCTACGCGCCATCTCTTCTGCTCTCGTCATGGCAAGGTGCCGGGCCGTATAGATGGCCTGCGCAAACGGCACGATCTCCTGATTGTTGCCGCCCATGCCCCACCAGCCCTGCAGTTGTCGCGTCATCTGGCTGCCCAGAGCAACATAATACGAACAGTAGCCCGTCACCACTCCAGCTGGATAATACCCCGCTTGCAACAGCGTCCAGAACTCCTGGCCCGATAGATCGCTGAGAAAGGGGCGCTGACCCGGCGGCACATCTGGCAACTTGATTGCGGTGCCAATCGCGGTATACTCCAACAGATCGCTGCCCCACTCGTAGCTACGGCGCATGAACCGCACACCAACAACCCCATGCGCCCTCAACAACGTCGCCTCCTGCTCTAAGCGACCAAGCGCAAGCAGGGCCGCATGCTGGTGCGCCTGCGAGAGCGTGGTTAATTCCTGCGAACTTGTTCCCCAGCCATATTGACGTGTATACTGCCAGCCAACATGATAGATCGAGCTGCCCATCACCTGGCTCAATAGCTGATATCCACGCTGCCGGGTGAGCAGGAATTCATTGACGCTCAGATCGCTGGTAAAAAGAGGATGACCAGTCGCCATCTCTTCGCTCAAGCGCTGGGTAGCTTTGAGCGGCAGGCCACCAGCTTCTAAAGCGCGTCGGCTCGCCTCGGCCTCCTGCTGTCGCTGTTTGTCCTCCGGCGAGGGTTGTTTCCAGAAAGGCATGCGCTTCCCCTTCCTGCTAACACATTCTTATCTGTATGATATTTTGCATTGTTCCTACAACAATATATTAAAGCAAAAATTGTTCAAGGGCCGAGCGTGCCTGTGCGCTACGAGCTGCCTCCAACGCCAGCCCTTCAGCAAGCTCCTCAATCCATTGCTCGACCGGGATCTGGTCTGTCTTCAAGACAATACCACGCACCACCTTTGCACGCGATGCCATCAGCGGTCCCTGGCGCTCCCGTGCCATGCGATACTGATTGTCTCCCAGCGCGACCACGATCTCCCTGACGGGATGCTCCCGCGAAAAGAGGCTACTATGGCGCGTCACGCTCGTTTGATTGGGAAGCGCCCCCTGTAACTTGCTTGCCAGCACCTCTAAAAACACTTTTACGTCCGTGCTATCGGCTCGCAACGAGGCGGCCAGCACCTCTACCTGCAACGGGCGATCTAATTCTCCCGCCATCGTCCGCTCCTTCCTGTACTCTTCAAAAGAAATAGCATCTCCATTGC
>JAICIM010000046.1 GCA_025928885.1 Ktedonobacteraceae bacterium
TCGCCCGCCTGCTACTCTACCCCTCCATGGTCCCCCCCCCCCTAACCCCCCCCGCGGCTACGAAAATCCACACTACCAGGCGTATGCTTCTGGAGCAGCGCCGCCAGGACCCGGAAAGATGCGGTCCAGTTGTTGCATGTTTTCAGGGGTCAGAGAAACCTCAAGCGCATGCAAGGACTCATCAAGCTGGTTAGTTGTTCTTGGGCCAATGATTGGGGCCGTCACTACTGGATTTGCCAGCAGCCATGCCAGAGCGACAATCGCAGGTTCCTCGCCCAGTTCAGCACAGAATTTATCATATGCCTCTAAGCTGGACCGATTTTTCTCAATTGCCTCTCGCAAGCGAGGGTGGGTACGGCGTCCCTGCTCTAACTTGCGCAGTACCCCGCCAAGCAAGCCACCACCTAGAGGACCCCAGGGAATCACGCCCAGGCCATAGGCTTCACAAGCAGGCAAGACCTCAAGCTCAATGGTGCGTGCCGTGAGATTGTAGAGGCTTTGTTCAGAGACAAGACCGAGGAAATTGCGACGCAAGGCGGCCTCATTTGCTTGCGCGATATGCCATGCAGCGAAATTGCTGCTGCCCACATAGATAACTTTGCCCTCGCGCACCAGCTGCTCCATTGCCTGCCAGATCTCCTCCCAGGGAGTTTCGCGGGCAATATGATGCATCTGGTAAAGATCGATATGATCGGTTTGCAAACGGCGCAGACTGGCTTCACACGACCGGCGAATGTTCAAAGCAGACAGGCGCGAATGGTTCGGCCAATCGCTATCCACAACGCCATAGACTTTCGTTGCCAGCACCACTTTATCGCGGCGTCCACCGCCCTGTGCCAACCAGTGACCAATGATCTCTTCGGTACGACCTCTCTGTTCGCCACCATAACCATTGGCGGTATCAAAGAAATTGATCCCATGCTCCAGAGCACGATCCATAATGGCAAAGCTATCGGCCTCGCTGGTCTCTGGTCCAAAGTTCATCGTACCCAGGCACAAACGACTGACCTGTAACCCGGTGCGTCCCAGATGTGTATACTGCATTGACATACCACTTTCTAACAAATAAATAGCAACAACGCCCCATCCACTCCACGAAGGATTATAACAAGGGGAGGAGTAAACGTATTCCCATGAAATAACCCTTATCTATAAAGTATTTGATTCATCGTTTTCAGTATTTTATCTGTAATTCCGTAGGAACCCATAGGGAATAATGAGTACAGCAAATCATAATTAGCAATAAATCATAATATCAAATATAATAATTGACAGAAATTTCCTTTGTTAGTTATATTGTAGATGTAGCAAGCTACGCCTTACCTGGCAGCATAAGAGCAAAGGATTCAGAGATATGAAAAGAATAAAGCAAATTTCAGTAGAAAAGTTATTTGGGTTATTTGATCACATAATACCTTTCAATCTGAATGAGCGAATTACAATTATGCACGGGCCAAATGGAATTGGTAAAACGGCTATACTACGCCTCCTGAAATCTCTGTTCAATGGGAATCATCTTGCACTACGCAAACTTCCATTTAATGAATTCAGGGTGGTTTTTGAAGATGGCACAAATTTTTGGGTAACAAAAACATATGATGGGATAGGCGCTTCTACCAACTATAAGATTACATTCCATACTGATGGCACACCAGAATTTTCGTTACCATCTAAACCCACTAGCCCTGTACAATTATCACTCATAGATCACCTGATACCAATGCTTGATCGTATTGGATTAGAAAGTTGGAGGCTTCCAAGTACAGGAGAAATTCTCAGCCTTGAGGATGTACTAGAACGTTTCGGTGAGCAATTATCACCAGATATAGTATATGAAAAAGAACCGAAATGGTTCACAGAAATTAAAAAAAATATTCCTATTCGCTTTATCGAAACTCAACGTTTGTTAAATACAAGAAATCCTTCCAGACGTAATGTCAGAGAATATAGCATGCCACCATCCATAACTCCTACAGTAAATATGTATGCTGAAGAACTTGCAGAAACAATTAAAACAAAATTAGCAGAATCATCAGCATTATCTCAATCTTTAGATAGAACCTTTCCAAGAAGGGTTGTTGATCCTGCTATAAAAAAACGTAGAATAGCTGAAAGTCAGCTACGTGATAAATTGGCAATATTAGAAAAGAAGCGTTCAGACTTAATGGAAACAGGTTTATTGGATCAAAATAGTGATCCAGTTCAAGTTGACCAAATAGATGAAAGTACCAACATCGTACTATCGATCTATGTGGAAGATACCGAGCAAAAGTTAGGAATTTTTGACGAACTAGCCAACAAGATTGAATTGCTGAAGAGGATCATTAACAAACGCTTCCTCTACAAGAAGATGGCAATCAGTAGACAAGACGGCTTTGTCTTCACTACACGTAATGGAACAAACCTCCCTCTTGATAGTCTCTCATCTGGTGAGCAACACGAACTCGTTCTTTTTTATGAACTGTTATTTAAAGTTGACCCAGGCTCTCTCATTCTCATAGATGAACCTGAAATATCATTGCATATGGGTTGGCAGCAACAATTTTTAGAGGACATACAAGAGGTAACACCACTTACCAATATTGATATTTTAATGGCAACTCACTCTCCCGATATTATCAATAACCGCTGGGATCTAACAGTTCCTCTGGAGGGTCCGCATTAATGAAAGAATATTTAACGCCAAATCGTATTGCCAACAAGCTTAGAATGATACGAACTAATCCAACATATCAGTTTTGCTCTTTCTTAATAGTTGAAGGTGATACTGATGGAAAGTTCTTCCAAAAACTCATTAACAGGGAAAAATGCCAGGTAACCATTTCTCATAATAAAGCGAATGCCAAAACTATATTGCAGATTTTAGAAGAAGAGAGCTTTTTGGGTATCCTTGCTATCGTCGATGCCGATTTTGAAGCACTCGAAGGCCGCTTGCCTGCTTCACCTAACATACTATTCACTGATACACATGATCTCGAAACAATGATACTCCAATCACCTGCCCTGGAGAAATTCTTGTGGAGTTTGCATCTCATGAAAAATGTACAGCAATTGAGACAAAATCTGAAAAAAAGTTACGCGCTATCCTGCTTGAATGCAGCAAACACATTGGTTATCTACGTTGGGTATCCTTGCGAGAAGACCTATCACTAAAGTTTGAAGACCTTAGTTTTGAGAAGTTTATAGATAAAGAGACACTTGTTATCACTGATATTTTGAAACTAATACGAATCATACAAAGCAAAACACGCAACTCTGATACCAACAAATCGACTCAACGCTATCTCGAAGATAGTGATATTCACGATAAGGTGATAAAACTCTGTAATGAGACCCACGATCTCTGGCATATTTGTTGCGGACACGATTTGACTCACATTCTGTCGCTGGGATTGCGCAAAGCTATTGGCAGTACGAACAAAACTGAGCCAGATTTCCTTGAGAGCTGTCTGCGGCTCGCCTACGAACCTGCCTACTTCTCCAACACACGATTATATGCAGATATTCAAAATTGGGAAAAAGTCAATATACCGTTTGTCATTCTGACAACACAGCGTTCGTAACCACTAAATTCCAATCATCCCCTCGTTTGCCCACGCCACGCAGAAGGGGTGAGGCCATAGTGTTTGCGAAAGGTTGAGGAGAAATGGGCCAGATCGAAGAAGCCCATTTGCAGGGCGATCTCTTGCATCGAGAACTTCGTCGTCAGCAGGAGATGCTGAGCCTCGTTCAGGCGCAGTTCTAACAAATAGCGCTTGGGAGATATGCCGAAAGCTTCGCGAAAGCGGCGGCGCAACGTCACCTCTGAGAATGAAAAGTGACGGGCAACATCAGCAATCGTCAAAGCCTGTCGCATGTGATCCTGCATATATGACGCAACCTCATGCATCGCTACCCCCTCCGTATCTTGCCTCTCCTCCAGCAAGGAGAGGACAAAGGCTTCCAGAAAGGCACGCTGCAAACGCATATGCTGATGAGTTGCTTCATCGCTGATAGCAATGAGACCAGAAAATAATGCTTCGCACTCGCTATATTGCGGTTCCGTTAAACTTATCTGGCATGGCTTACAACCGGGCAAGAGGCGGTCAGTGAGTGCTGATGGAAAACGGAGAATATGCAGAACAACTAATTTCGCTTCTTCAACAGAGCGCCAGCTATGCGGCACATAAGGAGGAATCGCCAGCATGGCCCCATTGTTTGCTCTCCAGCGCTGCTCAGAGACAACCAGATCCATCTGTCCCTGCAACACGCCCACTACCTCGATACCCGGATGCACATGCGATGCCATGCGCCAATCCAGAGGAATATCGAGGATTTGTGGACCGGAGAACAGCTTCATACACTCAACTGGCCTTTTTCAAGCTACACATACCATCTATGCAGGCACTTCCCTGCCCATTACATAGAGTATAACTGATGCACGAGCAAACAGGCAGACAGACATCGCAAAATTTTGATGCCTCTGCAAAGAGCAGAAAGTCCTGTCTCAAACCTTCCACATTTCCACGCGCTGAAAAGAATAGATCAATGTATCAACACGATTCAACTTGACAGTTCAGGTAGCTTGACCTATAATATTAGAACAAATTTTCAATCAAGGAGCAGAAGATGAGCGACCAAAGCAACGGGCAAACGCAAGATATGCAGGTGACCCGTACCTTTAACCCCAACGAACATCTCGTACAATTGAAAAGCAAAGCAGGCTCTCAAGACTATCTTCCAGTGCAGTGGCGGCTCGTCTGGTTCCGCTCGATCTGTCCACAGGGTACGATTGATACAGAAGAGGTCTTCGTCGATCTTGACCGCGAGGTTGAGGCCGAGGCTTTTGTGTGGAACGCGGAAAAGCGGCGCAGCGAAAAGGTCATCAAACAGGCAAAGGGCTATGCTCGTTTCAGGGCCGTTGTCACCGACGGCAAAGGTGGCCGCGCAACAGCCACCGGCTCAGAAGCAGCAGTCGATTTTCCAGATTACATCGAAAAAGCTGAAACTAAGGCGGTAGGGCGGGCGTTAGCGGCACTTGGCTATGGCACCCAGTTCGCCCCCGAATTTGGAGAGAACCACAGGATTGTTGATGCACCTGTCGATTTTGGTCGTAATGGGGCCAGCAACGGCAATGGTCATACACCAGTCGCCTCCTATCGTTCAGAGGCGCCCTCCAACAACAACAGTGCGCGTCCCGCCCCTGAGAACGAGGCCACCGCAAACGCGACCGAGCAGCAGATAGCCAGCATTCGCAAACTCTGCAACTATCTGGAGAAGGAGGAGCCGGAGAATATTACCTCTGTAAGCTTCCTGGCCGCGAAGAAACTGATCCAGCAGCTAACAGCCGAGTATAAGGAGCAGAGACAGAGCAGCAAGGCATCTTGAGAAAAGAGCTATCATGACTTCAACACAGCTTGAATACGCCGAAAAGCGTATGCAGCAAAAATGGCACGACCTGATCATGGCGGAACAGAAAGGGGCTACAAAGCCGGTCCTTGAGCGCATGTATAACGCGTATATGCTGGCCGTCGAGGAGTACAACCGCTGCTCCGCCGCCTCCCAGGAGCAAGAGGAACAAACCACCTCTCTCCCGTCCGAACGAGTAGTCCCATCTGCTCGTTCGCTACATACGACGAAACGCAGGAGAAAAGCTTCGTAAGTGTTGAAACGTAGGACGCGCTTTTATAGAAGATGAAGTACTCACAAGATTCGCCATCACTTTTGCCGACCTCCTGTGAGTACTCTTTTTTTGCCCCATCGACGCTCTTTTATAGTCCGTTCACAAAATCCACAACCGCACGCGCAACCGCATTCGGCGCATCGAAGAGGATCAGATGACCGGCGTTGGGAACCGTCACCAGCGCTGAACCGGGGATCTCGCGATGCAACCGTTCCGCATATTTGATCGGCATCTGTGCATCTTTCTCACCCCAAATAATCAATGTTGGCTTGCCCGCCACCTGCAAATCGCTGGAGACCGCGTTGGTATAGTACGGGATCAGCAGGCGAATATGCTGGAAGAGCACCTCTTTCCCCAGCTCGCTATTCCAGGGTTCCACATACTGCTTGAGCGCATTGGCGAAACCCCTGGTATTGACAACCGCATTGGGCAGGGTTGCTTGCAGGTCACGGATCAGATCTTCCAGCGGCGTCTGCTTGGGGGCATCGAAATCCTGGTGCTTCTCTATCTCGGGCAGCGGCCAGTTGGCATCAAACGCGTGGAGGTAGGAGATCGTATCGACCAGGACAAGCGCGGCCACGCGATCGCGATACAGGCGAGTGGCAAGAATTTGCGCCACGCCTCCACCGAGGCCATGCCCAACCAGGATAACGTTCGTCAGGTTGAGGTTGCGCAGCAGCAGGGACAACACATCGGCCTGTCCCCATACCGAAGTATCGGCGGGCCAGGGATGATCCGATTGACCATAGCCGAGCATATCGATGGCGTAGACGGCACGTTTCAAGCCGCTCAGTTGGGGCATGGCAGCTTCCCAGGCAAAAGCGCCTGCGGGGATATCGTGCAACAGCACGATCGCGCCATCTGTGCCGTATTCGGCCCCCTGGACAAGATAACTGATATGATAATGTACAGCATACCCTGTACGCCGTTCGCGTGCATCGGCAACCGAAGATGATTGATTAGCCATACGTCCTCTCTCTTACAGAGTTCATTGATCTGTAGGAGCCAACCACATCCATTGCAGATTGGTCTGACTCCCACAAATACGTCCTATAGAATATTATAGGGCGCTTATGCCTTCGCGTACAAAGCAGGGACGTTGTAGAAGGCACCGAAGCCAGCATAGCGAGCCGACTCATCGCCCAGTTCGTCTTCGATCACCAGCAGGCGATTGTACTTCGCCACGCGCTCGCTACGAGCGGGAGCGCCAGTCTTGATCTGCCCGGCGTTGGTCGCCACCACCAGATCAGCAATCGTCGTATCTTCGGTCTCGCCAGAGCGATGAGAAACGACAGCGGTAAACGCGGCCCGTTTCGCCATCTCGATTGCGTCGAGCGTCTCAGAGAGCGAACCGATCTGATTGAGCTTAATCAAGATCGAATTGGCGGAGCGCTCGGCGATACCGCGTTTGAGGCGGACAGTGTTGGTCACAAAGAGATCGTCGCCGACCAGTTGGACGCGATTGCCCAGGCGCTGACGCAACTGAGACCAGCCCTCCCAGTCATCCTCTGCCAGACCATCCTCGATAGTCACGATTGGATATTCACCGATCCACTTCTCATAAAGATCAACCATCTCGGAAGAGGTCAGGGTGCGGCCTTCGCGGGCCAGTACGTATTTGCCGTTCTCATAGAACTCGGTAGCAGCGGGGTCCATGCCCAGGAAGATATCAACGCCCGGTTTGTAGCCAGCCGTCTCAATCGCGGCCACAATGACCTCCAACGCCTCACGATTCGAGCCGAGAGAAGGAGCGAAACCACCCTCGTCGCCAACATTGGTGTTGAGCTTTTTGCCATGCAGCACTTTTTTGAGGCCCTGATAGACCTCAGCACCCATGCGCAGCGCCTCGCGGAACGAGCTGGCACCAACCGGCAGGACCATATACTCCTGCATATCGGTCGAATTGTCGGCGTGCTTGCCGCCATTCAAAATATTCATCATCGGTACAGGCAGCGTACGCGCGGCAACGCCACCCAGATAGCGATACAGGGGTTGGCCCTGAGCCTGTGCAGCCGCTTTGGCCACAGCGAGCGAAACGCCGAGGATCGCATTTGCGCCCAATTTGGCTTTGTTCGGCGTGCCATCCAATTCGATCATCACCTCGTCAAGCAGCGCCTGATCGGTGGCATCGAGACCAACGATTGCATCGCTAATCTGCTTGTTGACGTTATCGACAGCTTTGAGCACGCCCTTACCGCCATAGCGGCTCTTATCGCCATCACGCAGCTCAACGGCTTCATGAGCACCAGTTGAGGCACCGGAGGGAACAGCAGCAACGCCGCTTGCTCCACTCATCAAGAGAACTTCTACCTGGACGGTAGGATTACCGCGCGAATCAAGAATTTCGTGTGCGGTAACTTCTTCAATTGTTGTTAAATCACTCGTGTTATGTGGCATAGCCAATAATCCTCCACAAAGACCATAGAACCTTCTATGTATCGAATGAGCCTGTTCTGTGTAGTCTGGATAAGATTGTTTTTCTCTCTATCCTTGCGCGGCTATTGTACATCGTTAATAGGGATATCGGCAAGGTTCGGAAAACATGATTCTGGCCTGTGTAGATGGGCGAAGCACACATCATCTACACAGGCCAGCTACAAAATAGCGGGATGATCTTTTATTTGTCGGTATCGGCATCCACAAAAATAGGTCGCCGAATAAGGGAATTGCGCGAAGACGAGCCACCCGTGCCGGTGCTCATGCCAGCGTTACGCAACAGTCCACTGCCGCCAAAACGGCGCGTCAACGGCTCGATCACCGGCTGCATGTCAGATTCGGCACCAGACAACGATTCTCCGCCCTGTTGCAACAAATCCAGGCCGCGTCGCAACGTCATCATATCGCGCATAAAGCAGGCCACAGCCGAAGCGGCAGACCCTTTTTCTTTGGAAGAATCATAACGGCGGGACGTTGCCTCACCTGCCAATTGCGCGGCTTGAGCCATAGGATCGGAGGTCTTGGCAGCATACGCATCCTGAAAAATATCATCCCAATTGGCCCAGCGACCACGCAGCGGCTTCCACCCCAACTGGCTATCGCTCACCGTACGCCATTTCTCTTCGGTAAACTGAATCCAGTCATCCATCAGACGGGCATAGGCAGCCAATTGCTGGCGGAGACGCTCTTCCTCTTCGGAGGGGCGGCGCGGGAAGCTTTGCGGCAACCCATCGGTATTTTGCGAAGCACTAAAATTGCTCTGACCCATATTTGGATAGCCCATCGCCGGCTGACCACCTATCCCATTCACATCCATACCAGGGAAGAAGCCAGCGGTGCTAAAACCTGACATATCGGGAGCCATCTGTCCATTGGGCATTCCCAGCATGGGCAGCTCCGTACCTGCAGGCAACTCGCCGATTACCTGAATGCCGCTGGCTCCGAGCACTGGACTCAGCAGCGCGGTGCCATCCTGTAGCACTACGCTCTCCGAGAGGCCCGCCAGGCCACCGATAATAATTTCCTCATGGCCCACCGCATCCATAATGCGCCATGCCAGGCGTGGATGCTTGATAGCCCACCAGATGCGGCGCGAAATGAAGGTTGAAGCAAAAGTGAAGTTGACAACCAACCATACCACGCCACGGACGGCCAGCCAGTTCACGAGCGCAATAATAACTATCCCGTACCAGGGATCGCGTTGTCCCGCTTCTTCTATGAAAGTCAGTACGGCGGCTACGGTCAGGCTAGGATCACGTAATGGATTGATGAAATCCAAAATGCGCCAGAGCCACCTTTTGCCTGTCTTCTCTTCCAAGCTTGCGCTCCTCTCATTTCTGCCTCTGGTCCGACAGCATCTATCTCTAATTGCTTCTTGTTGTTGATGACTAATTGCTTCTCAACAGGGGCCATTCTAGCATGCCCCCTATCTATCTGCAAATTTTAGCCTTCAGACAAGTAATTATGGGGGATGTCTACATCCCCTGTCAGTTATAATTTAACCGCAAATTGATGGTAACACAGGGATCTCGGTACTATGGTACCCTTTTTAGAGATATTTTTTCTGTAAAGCCAGCAACTCGCCGATCCCCTCTTCAGAGAGAGCAAGCAAGCTGTCCATCGCTGAACGACTGAAGGTGCCACCCTCTCCAGTTCCCTGCACTTCAATAAACTCATGTTTATCCGTCATCACCACGTTGAAATCAACCTCGGCCCGCGAATCCTCGGCATAGCAGAGGTCCAGCAGCACCTCACCATCGACGATGCCAGCGCTGATAGCAGCAACCGCCGTGTGAAGCGGGTGTACAGGGATAATTCCGCGTTGCACCAGGAGCGAACAGGCGCGGTGCAGAGCAACGTAGGCTCCGGTAATCGAGGCTGTGCGCGTTCCCCCATCGGCCTGCAACACATCACAATCTAGCGTTATCGTGCGCGGTCCCAGCGCTTTGCGATCCACAGCCGCTCGTAAAGAACGACCGATCAAGCGCTGAATTTCCTGCGTGCGCCCGCTGACCCGGCCATCGCGTTCGCGCGAGGTGCGTGTATGGGTGGCACGGGGGAGCATCGTATATTCGGCAGTAACCCAGCCCTGCTCTTTCCCTTCCAAAAAAGGGGGAACTTTCTCTTCTACGCTGGCAGCACACAGGACACGGGTTTTTCCTGCTTCGATCAGGACCGACCCTTCTGCAAAATCCAGCACATCAACAGATAGGCGAATTGGTCGTAGCTGAGTCGAAACCCTTCCATCAATTCGTATCATACTTGAAACCTTTCTCTCATCCAAATCATTGTCCTTCTAGAGGGAGAGTACACAAACGTTTTCAGACTTCACTTCGCCAGGATTCTGGCAATTTCACATAAATGTATGGTAACATTACTATGGTGCCTTGCGTAACGCCAACATTCATGATCTGGTGTCAGCAAACACCAGCAAGTTTCAGGTGTGCTTGAGAAAGTGTTGCAGTCTACCCCTGCGAGACGAGAAGGAAAGCAGGACGTTCCACGATCACAAGGCTTAACAGTAAGCACCTGTTAGAAAGGAAAAACACATGCCCACGCGGATGACGACGGAAGTTCATCCTCCGCAGTTGATGCATGCCTGTCGCCTCATCATCGCCTCCAATCGCGGCCCCGTTGAGTTCCAGCTCACCCAAGAAAACACGTTAAAGGCCCGGAGAGGCGCTGGTGGTATGGTGACAGCGCTGATCGAGGCTGGAAACCGGATGGAGGTCACGTGGGTGGCGATGGCGATGACCGAAGGAGACCGTATTGCTGCGAAACAGGCCCAATCGAACGGAGGATTGCTTCAATCGCCCATACGCGGCCAGAACATGCAATTGCGCTATGTTCCTATCCCTAAAGCGGCCTATCGTAAATTTTACGAGAAGATCAGCAATGAGGTTCTCTGGTTTCTTCAACACTACATGTACGACCCTATTCAGAACCAGAACTCAATTCGTCAACTGCAAGATGCCTGGAATAACGGCTATCGCGTAGCGAACCAGGCGCTGGCTGACGGCATCAACGAGGAAATTGAAAGCTCGGACACCATGCCAGTAGTGATGTTACATGACTACCATCTCTACCTGGTCTCGTCCATGATTCGTAAACGCCATCCATCCATTATTACCCAACAGTTCATTCACATTCCCTGGCCCGATATTCGTTGCTGGCACTTCCTTCCAAGTCATATTGCACAAGACATCTATAGCGGACTGGTCGGCAATGACATCATCGGCTTCCAAACCGAGCGTGACGCTCGCAACTTCTTAGACGGCGCTCGTGCCTTGTTAGATGGGGCCGTCGTTGACTTTGAAGAGGGAGCAGTGTGGTGGCAGGGCCATCGCACCCAGGCACGCTCCTATCCAATCTCCATTTCAGTCACCGAAGAACGCAGAGTCGTTCGTAGCGTCGCCGCGAAACGTGCCGGCGAAAAAATTTTGCCCTTGCTCAGGGAACATACAATCATGCGTGTCGATCGTCTGGACCCCACCAAAAATATCCTGCGTGGCTTCCAGGCATATAAATACATGCTTGAAGAGCACCCGGAACTCCACGGCAAGACAACATTTCTGGCATTTCTTGTGCCATCGCGTCAGGCATTGCCCATCTATCGCCGCACAACCTCGGAGGTAGAGGCAATTATTAAAGAGATCAATTCACAGTTTGGAACGGAAGATTGGACGCCAATTCACGCGTTTTTCGACAACGACCGGACGCGTGCGCTGGCCGCTATGCAGTACTATGACGTGTTGCTGGTAAATCCTATTATTGATGGTATGAATCTGGTCGCCAAAGAAGGGGCCATCGTCAACCAACGCAACGGAGTGCTGGTGCTTTCGCGTACAGCCGGAGCGTATCAACAACTTGCGAAAGGCTCAATCCCCACATCACCTATCGACGTAATCGAGACAGCTCAGGCGTTATACAAAGCCATCACCCTCTCGCCGGAAGAGAAACGCACGAAAGCGATTCTGGCCCGCCAGGCGGTCGAGCGTAGCGATCTCAATATGTGGTTAACGCGTCAGATCCGTGATGTTAACGAACTACTCGACATTGCCGTCAACACACCTGCACTGCCGAAAGAAGCAGGAAACGTCGTTGCACATGTAAGTTAAGAACATCTCTCTCGATGCAGCAAGAGGTCATGAGCATGAAGCGTCTCACGTGCATTGCCAATGAGCATAGAACAGGAGAAGGGTATGCGACCGATCTCGATTCTGAGTCAGCCACATACCCTTCTTCATCTAGAAAGGCGTGGGATTTCACCTTATAGCACAGGTTCCTTACATTGTAGTATCCGATGCAAGATGAACGTGTAGTGCGATCTCATTCTCGGCTTCAGTCACCACTTTGGTCTGATTACCCGTACGCACAAGTTTCACGTGCAATTGTTTCTCTCCGAGGCGTAAACCACGTATTTCCATCGACTGCAACCAATCTGGTAACGTCGGACGGTCCAGCGTTAAACGCTGGTGTTCGGCGTCCGGTTGGAGACCTAGCAGCGCATCCACCAGCATAAGAGGCGCACCCGCCGCCCATGCCTGGGGCGAACAGGCCACTGGATAGCGCGTTGGACCAAACCCCGGTCGCTGCGAAAAACCGCAATAGAGTTCCGGCAAACGCATCCCCTCAAAGAACAGCCCCGCTTGATAAACACTATGTAAGAGCGTTGCTGTCTCTTCTTTCGCGCCAAACTGTGCAAAGCCAGTTCCAATGAGCGCGTTATCGTGCGGCCATACCGAGCCGTTGTGGTAGCTCATGGGATTGTAGCGTGTCGCTTCAGCAGAGAGGGTGCGAATCCCCCAGCCGCTATACATATCCTGCTGCATCAGCCGCGCAATCACTTTCTGCACATATTCTTCAGGAACGATGCCCGTCCACAGGCATTGCCCGGCATTTGAGGAGACCACATCGCACGGCTCTTTATCTTTATTTAGCGCCAGATAGAAGACGCCCTCTTCTTCCCACCAGAAGCGCTGCAAGAACTGAGTGCGCAGCACCTCCGCACGTTGCTCCCACTCAGCGATGACCTGATGCTGGCCCATACGTCCGGCGAGATAGCCCATAGCTCGATACGCAGCAAACGCATAGCCCTGAACCTCACAGAGCGCAATCGGCGAGGTTGCGAGCCGCCCATCGCTATCCGATATCGAATCCCAGGCATCCTTCCAGCCCTGGTTTGCCAGCCCCTTCTCCGACGCTTTGTGATACTCGATAAAGCCATCGCCATCTTTATCGCCGTATTCGATCAGCCAGCGTGCCGCCGCCTGTGCGTTGGGCCACAGCCGCTCTAGCAGCGAGAGATCGTTGGTCCAGCGGATATAAGCTTCGAGCAGGATCAAGAAGAGCGGTGTGGCATCAACTGTGCCGTAATACGGGATGTAGGGGATTTCACGGCAGTTTGCCATCTCGCCTGTGCGCATCTCGTGCAGGATTTTCCCCGGCTCCTCATCGGTAAAATCATCGACCTTCGTCCCTTGATGTGTGGCTAGAAAACTTAACGTTCCACGCGCCACTTCAGGATACCAGGGGACGAACTGCAAGCAGGCGATCAAGCCATCGCGGCCAAAGGGACAGTTAAACCAGGGGATACCAGCATAGGGATAGTAGCCGTGGGGCGTCATGGTGCTGAGCATAAGTAGATCGTTCATGCCGCGTGCCAGCAGGCGATTAAACAGGTAATCGTCGCTGCGCACCGTTGGTTGTGGCAGATCTTTCCACGAAGGCAGCGTAGTATTGTTGTCGAAGCGTTCGGCGTTGATCTCACACACATTGATCGCCACGCGCATCTCAACCGGTTGCGCCCGCTCCAACTGCAACTGCCATTGCAGGCGATTCCCCTGAATCTGATCGGGCGTGGTCCCCTCGCACTGCACCTGTGTATGGCGCTCGACTCCATCCACGCCGCGATATTGTAAGGTCAGCGAGCTATCGGTGATTGCGGGTGGGTGTTTGAGACCGTGCTTTTGCCGCGTCATGCCGCGCACTTCAAAGAGGTCGCAAAAATCCGCATCCACTTTGAGAGCCAGCGTCAGCGGCACCGTAAAGGCTGAAAAGTTTGTGACGGTGATAGTCTGAACCAGTTGTTCGTGTTGCAATTCCAGCAGGCGGCTTACATGAATCGCGCCCTGTTCTATAGTCAACCCATTCTGCAATGGGAAAGATGCATTCGTTAGATCGATCTGGCAGGCATCGCCCATATTGGTTACATGGTGGGAAAGCATCACAAGAGGCTTGCCTTGCAGAGAGAGATTACAGGCATGGAGGAAGCGTGTTCCATGCCAGAAGAGACCCATTTCACGTCTTGACGCAATAAGATCACCACATGTATCTGCAACAAGGAAGGCATCACCATATTTCAGGGTGATCTGCGGAGTACCGGGACGTTCTTTGTCCTCAAGCTGATCCAATGTGTCTGTCTGCTGATTCCCTGCTGTGGGCAGCAGAAGTACTTCTGATACGTGATCCGTCATGACAGTTACTTTCTATTCCTACAGGTGAAAGAGATGAATGTCATTGCTATCTATGATGTAGTTTTATGTAGAGAAAGTTCAGCAATACAAGAATGCGCATTCAACTTTTCTCCGAGAAGTCGGCGCAGGTTGGGCCGACTTACACGTATTCCAGATTGAGTCTTGATTTCCTTTTGTACTATAGTATCAATGTCTGTCATCTACAAAATCACTGGTACAATAAGAGAAAACGACTCTCCCATATGGGGGAGCCGTAGAGACAATCAAGCATCTAGAACACAGGCTGTTACCATGTCGAGCTTCTTATGTATACCATAACACATACGCCTATAGCGTAGTAACATCTATAAGATAAATTGGATATAGGCAACCGGCATCTCTGCAGCAATGAGGACAAAAATCGGCTGGAAAGTTGCAGCACAATTACCGTAGTACTATTGGATTATATTTGCTGGTAGGCAGTGAAAAAAGTAGTTCGTAGTCGCGCGACTACGAACTACTTTTCCGCTTTTGAGCACAAGAGCACAGGTATCAGCAGGCGGCTGTCCCGCTTTTGAGCACAAGAGCACAGATATCAGCAGGCGGCTGTCCCGCTTTTGCTCAGAGAGACACGATTACCAGCGATCCTGCACCAGCGGGCGGATCTTCTGATCGTAGATATCGCGCACGCGCTGCATGGTCTCCTCGCTCAAAGGAGGCAACTGGGCCGCCTGGCTGTTCTCTTCGGCCTGTTGGGGGTTTTTCGCACCGGCAATCACGGTGGTTACTTCCGGGAACATCAAGATCCAGCGCAGGGCAAACTGGGCCATCGTCGCGCCAGCTGGAACGAGCGAACGCAACTCTTCAACGGCCTGCAAGCCAACCTCGTAATCCACGCCGGAGAAGGTTTCGCCCTGATCGAATGATTCGCCGTGACGATTATAGCTGCGGTGGTCACTGGCTGCAAATTGAGAGTCCGGGCGGAATTTGCCAGTGAGCAGGCCGCTTGCCAATGGCACGCGCACGATGATGCCGATCTGGCGCTCACGAGCCGCCGCAAAGAACTGTTCAGCCGGTTTTAAACGGAACATATTAAAAATAATCTGCACCGTGCGCACGTTGGGATAGCGAATCGCCTGCAGCGCCTCCTCAACCTTCTCGACGCTAACCCCGTACGAGCGCAGCTTCCCTTGCTGCACCAGATCGTCCAGAATGCCAAACACTTCTGGCATATCGTAAACTTCGGAGGGCGGACAATGCAGCTGCACCAGATCCAGCGCCTCCGTTTGCAGGTTGCGCAGGTTTGTCTCCACAAAATTGGTGAGGTTCTGGCGATTATTGTAGCCTGCTGCCACATGTGGGTTGAGCTTGCGCCCGATCTTCGTCGCCACAAACAGCGATTCCCGCCGCTCTTTACGGACCTGTGCGATCAATTGCTCTGAATGTCCATCGCCGTAGACATCAGCGGTATCGATAAAATTGACGCCAAGATCGATCGCTTTATGCAACGCTGCCAATGCAGTCTTATCGTCTGTCTGCCCCCAGGCGTCGCCACCAATCGCCCAGGCTCCAAAACCTATCTCTGACGCATTCCAACCAGTCTTTCCCAGTGACCGATACTCCATATCACACGCCCCTTCTTTTGGTTTCGCAAGATTGTTTTCTCGAATACTTTTACTATATCACAAGCCGGAAGGGGAGTACTTCCTTCCGGCCTGAACATCTCTCGCTCAACGAGAACGACATCAGAGCTATTAAGCGACGCTTATGCTGTCCGCAATGTTTGAATCGGGTCGAGCTTCGATGCACGCACCGCCGGATAGAGGCCAAAGGTCACGCCGATCACCATTGAGACGCCAAACGCCACTATGACGGGGAGCGCTGATAGAATAAACGGCACATGGAGATCGAGCGTCAGCAAGAAGCCTGCCAGCAAACCAATGAAGATACCGATCATCCCTCCGGCGATCGTCAGCAACAGTGCTTCTAGCAAAAACTGGTTGCGAATATCGCGTTCACGCGCCCCAATCGCCTTACAGATACCGATTTCGCGCAGCCGCTCAGTGACGGAGACGAGCATAATATTCATGATACCGATGCCGCCAACGGTCAACGAAATGGCCGCAATACCAATAAGAAGAGTAGTCAGCACAGACGAGTTTTGCTGAGCCGTCGAAATCAGTTGGTTAACGTTCAACACCTGAAAATCGTTGGCAGGGTTGGACGCCGCCGTTCTGGTCGTGCTCGATGAGCGGCTGTTTGAGCTTGAAGAGGTGCCACTTCCTGTTTGTCTACCGCCGGTTGCGCCACCCTGAAAACCACCGCCACCGCGATAGGCACCACCGCCGCCGCCTTGAAACGAGGTAACCGGTCGGGAAGTCAGGCCATTTTGTTGTCGCAACGCGGGATCTGGTCCGGCGAGATGGTGGCGCGACCGCAGCAGCGAAGTGACGGATTGCTGTACCGTCGTTACATTGTCTGTCGTATCAACCTGAAGTTGAATTTGATCGACATAGGAAGAGGGCCGCAAACGCTGCAAAGCGGCACTAAAGGGGACATAGATTACATCGTCAGCATTGCCTGGCCCTTGCGATGACCCTTTTGTCTGCAGGACGCCGACGATGCGAAATAACTGCGAATCAATGCGAATATTTTGTCCAATCGGGCTGACCGCAGGATCAGTAAAGAGGTCCTGCGCAGTTGTAGCACCGATCACAGCGACAGCTGCGTTGCTCTGCTCATCTGCATCGCTCAGCCAATCGCCTTGAGCAATTTGTAAATTCTGAATATATTGATACTCGGGATAGACGCCGCGCACAGATGTATTTGTATTTTGATCTAAATAGATAACCTGCCCAGATGCGTTTACAATTGGACTCCAATAAACGATATGAGGAAGCTGTGAGACCGCCTCGGCATCTTTCAATGTAAGCGTCTGACTTGATCCAGCCGTACGCACTCCACGCGAGGATGTGGCACCGGGCGAAATAGTGAGGACATTGGTTCCCAGGCTGGAAAAGCTCTGATTGACGCTTTCGGTCACGCCCTGCGTCAGCGTGACCACAGCAATAACGGCGGATACGCCAATGATCAAGCCAAGCATCGTCAGGAAAGAGCGCAAACGATTGGAGCGCAATGCATCAAAAGCCGTGCCAAAAATGGCGTAGAGCATTCCCCCCCCGCCACTCGTAGCATGGTGGGAGCGCAGCGCATCCTGTCTTACCAGAACACCCAATGCCTGCTTGTCAAGAATTGTACTTATTTCATTCTTCATAGAAGCCGTCTCCTTATGCACGTAGCGTGCGGATGGCAGCAAAAATTATAGATACAAAGAGTCTAACAAGGAAGTTTGAAAAAAGTCTCAAGAAAACTTGTGATATTTGTAAAGATAGTTGCTTGCAGGAATATGGTACACTGAGGGGTAATAGAGAGAGTCGAGAGTCGAGAGTCTCATTGTTGATCTAGAATACTATTATGTTGAGAACGCTTACTGCAACCCGTTATGTCACACCCCTGCGAGAGGGTGGCTCCCTGCCAGCTATCGTAGAGGCCGATGATGACGGGCTTTATGTACTCAAGTTTCGCGGGGCTGGTCAGGGACCACGAGCGCTGATCGCGGAACTGGTGGCGGGAGAGATTGGTCGTGTGCTGGGGCTGCCGGTGCCAGAAATCGTCTTTATCGAGCTGGATGCAGCGCTTGGACGGGCCGAGCCAGATTTTGAGATTCAGGCGCTGATTAAAGCCAGCGCGGGCCTGAACCTTGCGCTGGACTATTTGCCGGGCGCTCTGGCCTTCGATCAACGCGAGGCTCGCACAATCGATCCGCTCCTGGCCTCTTCGATCGTCTGGTTCGACGCCTTTACCACTAACGTGGATCGCACGCCACGCAATACTAATATGCTCTGCTGGCATCACCGGCTCATGCTGATCGATCACGGCTCGGCGCTCTACTTCCACCATATCCCTGCCGATTATATGGAACGGAGCCGCTCGCCGTTTGCACCCATTAAGGATCATGTGCTCCTGCCCGTCGCCAGTGCGCTCACCGAGGCCAACGTATTATTAAAAGATCAACTGACTAGAGCTATCCTGCGCGACATCATGCATATGGTTCCCGACTCCTGGCTCGAACATGACGAACGTTTTCCCGATAACGAAACCCATCGTGCCGCGTATGTCACTTACTTGCTGGATCGCCTGGCATATTCCCATCTCTTTGTCGAGGAGGCTATACATGCCCGCGCCAAGCTCCTATGATTATGCAGTGATTCGCCTGGTGCCAAGCGTGGAGCGTGGCGAGTGCATCAACGTTGGCGTCATTCTCTACTGCCGCACGCGCCGCTTCCTGGGGGTACACATTCAACTGGACCCCCAACGAGTGCTGGCACTGGCCCCCGATCTCGATCTGGCAGCCATCCGCGAGCATCTTGATACGTTGATGCTCATCAGTTCAGGAGACCCGACCGTTGGCTCACTCAGCCAGCTCTCCCAACCGGAACGCTTCCACTGGCTGGTCTCTCCGCGCAGCACCATTATACAGATTTCACCGGTTCACTCTGGCCTCTGCACCGACCCGGAGGCCGCGCTACAACACCTGTTGAAAAAAATGGTCCCCGTCTCATCGGTCCAGGCCATATCATCCAGGAGTGAGTATCGTTAATTGGGTCCATGAGAGAACGTCCATTCTCTAACCAGGCTCTATGAATAGACGTGCCTGCTCTATTCTGAGTTGAAAGCAAGACTGGTAGAAATGTACTTCTCTCATCAATTCCTCATTTCCGTTTGATACACTGAAAATGAGAAAAACAACTGTGATGACAAACTCGTCGGGAAAGGTATAGCGGAAAGGCGATGCGTATTCTCATAGCTGAAGATCATCCATTATTGGGGCCAAATCTCAAACAAGGGCTGGAACGCTCACATTATGCAGTCGATCTTGTCGCA
>JAICIM010000415.1 GCA_025928885.1 Ktedonobacteraceae bacterium
AAAACCCTTACGACCTCGCTGCGACTCGATAATTTGCTCGATCGGCGCTTTCTGCTCTCCTCGCTGCAAACGGACCCGCTGGCTCTGCTGGCTCAGAGTATGTTGAGCATCGGGGCAATAACCGCCGCCCTCCTGGCCCTGTTTGGCAATATCCTGGCTATTCGTGCCGGGACAACGAAGCGCCCCATCAATCGAGCTATGTTGCATGCGCTGGAAACGGAGCCGGGGCGCTTTGCCAGCCTGTTGATCTGGGAGCAGGGCAACGCGTATCTCATGGCCCTGCTGCCCGGCATCTTGATCGGCCTGCTGCTGTCTACCACATTCATACCGGTCCTGCTCAATCATCTCCCGCCGCCCAGTGCCGCTTCTGTCGATGCAGCGTGGTATGCAAGTCAGCAAGCGCTCTCTGCACAGGTCGTTATTCCGATCCCCCTGGGCATTGCGCTGGGTCTCTGCCTGCTACTTATCCCCCTTGCCCTGGCGCTGCTGTTGCGTATGCTTTCACGACCGGCATTCACGCACCTGTTATATGTTACCGATACCTATTAGAGACAAGGAAATCACAATGAGAGCGGACCTCTACCCAAACCGTTTGTCAACCTGTATACTACTCATACAAACAGCATTTTCAAAGATGAGATGAAGAACGTCTTTATTTAGCATGCCATTGGAGCCAGCTATGCCAGCATTCTCAATCCGTCCATTGACCAGCCATGATCACATCTGGATTCTGCAATTCATTTCTGAGCAATGGGGCAGCAATATCATTATCTCCAGAGGAACCTTCTATACCGCCGACGCGCTGCCCGGCTTTATCGCCGTTGAGGATGGCAAGGGCGTTGGCTTGATTACCTATCATATCCAGGGCAACGAGTGCGAGATTGTCAGCCTGGACAGTACGCAGCCGGGGAAGGGCATTGGCACGGCCTTGATCGATGCTGTTCGGCAAGAGGCGCGACGAGTGGGTTGCAAGCGGCTCTGGCTTATCACCACCAACGACAATCTGACCGCCCTTCGTTTCTATCAGCGGCGCGGCTTCGTCCTGGTGGCGGTGCATAGAAACGCTATTGAGCAGTCCCGCAAGCTTAAACCCCAGATTCCTTTGATTGGTGAGCACGGTATCCCTATTCGCGACGAAATCGAGCTAGAGATGCCTCTGAACAATGGAGAGCGGAAGGTATCGCTATCATGAGTTTTCTTATCGAGCCAACGACGCAGTACCAGGAACAGATCATTGCAGCGGTGCAGGAGTTTCAGAGCGAGGGACGGCTCCTCGATTACGACGTGAAGCTCCTGCACCGTAATTTTGCCAACTATCTCCGCCGCATGCAGAACCAGAAAGATCGCCGCCGCATCAGCCCGGACGCTGTACCAACGACCGATTACTGGCTGATCGACAACAACGAGGTCATCGGACGACTCTCCCTGCGCCACGAACTCAACGATTTCCTGCTCAAAATCGCGGGCCATATCGGCTATGTGATCCGGCCCTCGCGCCGCTGCCAGGGCTATGGCAAAGAAATCTTGCGCCTGGGGTTAGAGCAGGCCAGGGCGATCGGGCTAACGCGTGTGCTGGTGACGTGTGACGAGAACAATATTGGCTCGAAGAAGGTTATCGAGTCCAATGGGGGCTGCTTTGAGAATGCGGTGGCAGTCAATGGTTCTCCAGTCAAGAAGCTCCGCTACTGGATCGATGTTGTGAAATGAAGAATATGCGTGGGCATAAAAAAACAGCCTTGCGGCTGCGGGATTGTTGGGGGTGACGCGTACGAGTTGCAAGTGCATCCGCCGAAGCGGAGAATACAACGGGAGTTGAACCCGCTACCAACTTGTGATTAGCAAGTTGCTCTACCAGATGAGCTATGTATGTATGCCCTTGCTATGAGAGTACGCTTATAAATATATAACATATTTATTGCGAAATGTCAAGTTTTTTTGCACTTGCTGCGATTATTAACCAGGATTGATGCCCCACGTGCTGATAAACCACCAGATACAGCAAAAATCTTCGCGATGCATTTCCATGATGGCCTGCTGAATCAGTGCCTGAGAATCCTCCGAAACCGGAGCACCGACCTTCTCGGCCATACGAGCACCCAGTGCCGCACCCAGCTCCATATTATGCAAGAATTCGGGCCACGCGTCGGTTCCGGCAGAGAAATTGACCATATGGATACTCTGCTGCACCTGTTCAATGCCCGCTTTCTGCATCAGTCGCGCAATCACGGGGGTAATACCGAACGACTCGCCATCCGCCGAGAAGCCGTGACCCATTGACACCAGCAACTTGCTGCCGAGCACGCGAATCTTTTCACAGGCGGGGCTGTTGGTCAGGCCGATATACTCGCTCTCCGTCATGCGAATCATACCGCCCGGACGGGTGATGCGGCGACACTCTTGCAGGAACGAGGGCCATTTTGCGCTTGGCAGGACGGAGGTAAGAAAGCGCCCGTTGACGAGATCGAAGCTCCTGTTGGCAAATTTGAGGGGCTGCGTGATATCCATCACTCTAAAGGATGCATTCTGTCGCTTCTGTGCCTGTGCGCGAGCATTGGCATAGTCGATCATGCGCTGGCTGATATCGACGCCGACACTCCACGCATCCTGGCGCTCCAGGGCAACATCGAGCACCCAACCGCCGGGACCGCAGGCAACATCGAGCACATCAGCCCTCTCTGGCAGTCTGGGCAGATTTGCCAGCGGCCCACCCATCGCTTTCGTGGTGGTGCGGTCCATCGCCAGGAGACGCGTCAATTCTTCGGGGCTTTCGGGATCAAATACGTAGGTGTTTTTTGCTTCTGAAGATAGCTGTCTGTTCGGATCATTCATCTTGTGCCGTTCTCCTTCATTGGGGAAGATCAGGAGCATTCTCGCTGCTTTTCCCTTCAAGTATACCGATATAGCTGTGCTAATGTCAACGTTTCTCTGATCCCTTCTATGAAGATTATCCTCGCCAGCATCCATACGAGCATCTGTTCCTTCTACGTCAACAGGTTTCAAATCCTCTTGCGGCCAGTATGCTCACATGATATTTATCTACTGCTATTCATGTATCACCTATAGTATGGTATAGTATCAGCACAGCTCTTCCACACTTGAAATATCTTTCCTTTAGTGTTATGAGATAAGCTGAAAAATTTGTGGTTTCGGAGAAAAATATACATGCATAAGTTGAAGGCGTTGACGACACTGCAATGGTTAGCAAAAGGCAAGAACCCGATCACTAAAAAATCTTTACCTAACGAGAGTATTTATCACAACTCCGAAGTTTCACTTGCCCTTCTTATTGCGATTCAGGCGCTAGAAGCTCAAGTCGCCAGGGAGCAGCAAACGCTCAGCGAAGAGCCATACGCGTTCGACATAGCAATGCTCAGGCAGCAGACGAACGTCGATTGGAACTCGACCTCACTGATAGAGAGTGAATTTAGCAACCAGGAGGTTGTACCCACCCACGAGAACACTCATGCTAAGAAAAAAGCCAGCACGCCGCCTAATGCCGGTAAACCCTGGAATAAAGAGGAAGATGAAGCACTTATTCGGGCGTTCGATGCTGGTACTCCTATTCAGGTATTGGCAACAAAGCATGAGCGTACTACAGGTGCTATCACATCACGCCTATTGAGGCATGGGAGGATGACGATCAACCTGGAAAATCAGGCTGCCGATCCCTTCAATTCGTAAAGTATCTACATACAAGCCTGAAAAAATTGAACTGCGCCAGCAAGTATGCTATGATTGCCCCAACATTCATCACAAAGGACCCAATCATGACGCAAACTGGACAGATCACGTCGCTCAAAGACCCGCGTGTCGCCGAAGCTCGCGAACTGACAGCTGCCTCAGCACGGACACGGCTGCATAAGTGCTTGCTGGAAGGGAGCGAGAGTATCGCCTGGGCTATCGAGGCGCAGTTGCCCATTGAACACGTCTTTTACAGCGCCTCGCACGAGCAGGAGCCGGTTCTGTCTTGCTTGCGTCAGCAGCGTATTCCCTGCTACCCGACCTCTGATGGCATTCTCAAGAAGATCAGCAACACCTCGTATCTCGTCCCGCTGCTGGGTGTGGCCCGCATCCCCCAGGCGCTCACGGAACCGGAGGCAATGGGTGATTTTGTGGTGGTGCTGGACCGTGTGCAGGATCATGGCAATATCGGGACCATTGTGCGTACGGCCAGCGCCTTTGGTATTCGCGATATCGTCTCGACCACCAGCAGCCTGGACCTGTTCTACAAAAAGATCATCAGCGCCTCACGGGGCCGCGTCTTCGAGACACGTGTGCGACGCTTTGCGAGTGGCAGCGAGGCGATTGCGGCGCTCAAACGGCAGGGCTATCAGGTGATCGCGACCAGCCCCTATGCGCGGGACATTCAAGCGGTGGCACCATTGCAGGCGAGGCCGGTTGCGCTGGTGGTGGGCAACGAGACGGAGGGGATCGCTGACGACATTGTGCGCAACGCTGATATCGTGGTGCAGATCCCGATGAGTGGGCAGGTAGAATCGCTCAACGTTGGGGTCGCGACCGGCATCAGCCTCTACGAACTCAAGTTTCGGATGGTACTTACTATGTTGATCGACTATATCCGCTCCAACACAGGCCGCGAAGTCAACATCACCGGCAAACTTATTATGCAAGCCTTCGATGCTCAGATTCGCAAAGTCTCCGATCTGACGGGCCAGCAAGCTATCTTATTGATGATCCTTGTCTGCGACCAGGCGATGACGCGCGAACAGGTCATGCGCGACACCGGAGCGCTCCCCCACGAACTCGACGCCCTCCTGCAACCCCTGATCGAGCAGGGCTACATCCGCTACACCGACGCCACCCAGGACAGCATAGCACCCACTGAATCAAGCGAACGCATCCTCGCCCAGCTCTGGAGCATCGTCGAACGCGCCGAACAAAACGTGCTGGCTGGCTTTTCAGACCAGGAGAAAGCGCAATTGAGAGATTTCTTGAAGAGGATTCAGGAGAATTGTGCGAGGATTGTAAACGAGCAAGGCCAAAGTATTTCGTAGTATACGCAAATAAAACGACCAGCAATCAATAAAAGACGAAGCGGCCCCCTAACTTGCATTAGAGGGCCGTTTGATATGAATATGCTTGCTAGTTTCGTCGCTCTACATGGATCGTGCCAAGATTGGTGCGCAGATCGAGCCGCGCCTGTGGCTCACTCCCGACGACATTGCTGCCGAAGTCGTTATGCACCGTTCCCATGTCGGTGTGCGTGTTGAGGATAAATGCGGAGGAGGCGGGCAGGCTGGCGTGGATCGTTCCGGCGTTGGTGTGCAGGCGATAGTCGCCCTCCGGCTCAACGCTCCCCTCAAAGTGGATCGTTCCGGCATTGGTCTCGATGTTGGCCTGACCGCGCAACTGTGTGCGCTCAAAATGCAGCGTTCCCGCATTCGTACTCAATCGCGCATCCTCCAAGGCGGAATCTTGAACCATGATCGTTCCCGCGCTGGTCTTGAGATTGGCCTTGCCGCGAACACCCGCCACATGGATCGCGCCCGCGCTGCCGTCAACCTGCACATCGCAAAACTCCGGCACGGTGATGTCCAGGTCCACATGGCCCAGGCTGGTGAGCGAGATGTTGGGAGTGTTGCCCAGCCCTTCCGCTGAGACGCGAATCGTGTTGCCCTCTTGCGCAAACTCGACCGACAAATCCTGTCTGTTGCCAAAAATGGTCGTGACGTGCTTGGTCCCCTGCACCTGCACCTCGTTGGTCGCGCCACGATGGATATGGATGGCCCCGGCTGGATTGCGCACCACCAGCGTCGGCACGCCCGTAACCAGGAAGCTATGCGGCATGATTGGCACAGACTTGCCAAAGCCAACTTTTGCCACCATCAAAAACACTGCCGCCAGCACGGCGACGCCCAGCACGAAGCCGATAAAGCCGCTGAACAGCGAACCGCCCAGCCCGGCACCCACCAGAAATGCGGCAACCAGCAGCAGGATCAATTGCCACATATCAAGCGTGACCTTACGAGCGGGCGTGATCTTTTCACCTTGCATATATGACGGTGAGGCATATGCGCCACGATATCCTTCGTTGTAAGATGCGCTCTCGTTCGGTTCTGAATAGGACTGTTGCTCCCCCGACTGCTCTTGCGGTTCGCTGTTGAGCGGCATGGGAGGTGGCTCCTGGGATGATTGTTCGGGAGGACGATACATCATTTCCTGATCGCTCATGATTGCTCCTTTATAGAAACGGATAATTGCTCACGTTTGCAGGAGAGCTGCCACAGTATGCTTTCCAATTGGTAACAACGCGCTACCTGCGCCAACATCAAAACCTCATGCCTCTATTTGCGCTCTGAATCCTGCATTACTATACTGTACGTTATATCGTCAATTTTGTTAGATGTTCGCAAAGGAGTAATGATAGCACCTATGAATAATCTCCTATATCA
>JAICIM010000203.1 GCA_025928885.1 Ktedonobacteraceae bacterium
GCCTCGGTCGGCGACTGCTCAGGTTCGGCCTGAATCACATCGGCGATGCGGGCGAAGTGCGCTCGCACAATCTGTAGTTCCTGCACGCTGCCAGCAAGCGAGGTCAGCGGCCCCAGCAGTTGCGCCGCCAGCGTATCGAGCGCCAGCATCGTTCCCACGCTCATCTTGCCGTCGATCACCTGCATCGCGCCGATCCAGAGCAGCGCCAGCGGCGAAAGCAGGCTGACAGTACCGATCAGGGTGCCGACAACCGACGAGAGATAGCTCAGGCGCAACGAAATATTCATCTCCTCAAAGAAGAGGTTTTCCCAGCGAGCAAACGCCCGCCGCTCGGCTCCAGCTGCCTTGAGCGTGACGATACCGGAGAGAATCTCGTTCATATACCCCTGCGCCTTGCCCTGCGCCTCCAGATCGCGCTGGGTCAGCCGACGCACAGCGGGCGAACTGAGCAGGAGCAGCGCAATCTGCACGGCCCCGATCGCCAGCGTCACCTCAGCAATCAGGCGGGAGAGGGAGATCAGAATGGCGAGATACACGATCACGGTGCCGCCATCCAGCAAGGTCGAGATCATTTGATTGGTCAGAATATCGCGAATCGCCCGGTTGCTGCTCATGCGAGATAACAGATCACCATTGAGGCGCAATTGGAAGAAGCGATATGGCAGGCTCAAGAGATGCTCGAAAAAGTTGAGCATCATATCTGTATCGATGCGCGTCTGTAAATAGATCAAAAGAGACGAGCGCAAAAATGATGTAAGCCCCTGCATTATCACCAGAAGGAGCATACCGCCAACCAGCAGAAAGAGCATATCGCCATCTTTGCCCGGAAGAATGCGGTCAATCACTATTTGTGTGAGCAAGGGAGCGCCCAGGCCGAGAATTTGTAATACGAGCGAGGTGCCGATGATCTGCATGATAATGGCACGCATCCGCAGCAGCGAACGCATATAGGTCCAGGGAGAGAGCGAGGTTCGGGCCGATTTTTGCTCAAATTGTGGACCCGGCTCAACCAGCAGTGTGACGCCGGTAAAGCCCTCGTCGAACTCTTCCGGGGTCAGTGTACGGCGGCCCTGCGCGGGGTCGAGCACATCGATACGTTTGGGCGACCAGCGCTCGACGATCAAGAAATGATTGAACTCCCAGTGGACGATGGCTGGCTGGTTGACAAAGCGAAAATCTTCCAGGTTGAGCGAGACGGCACGCACCCGTAAGCCATACAGACGCGCCGATTTCACCAGCTCCAGCGCCGTCAGCCCATCGCGTCCAACGCCGCAACGCTCCTGCACTTCAGATGTACTGCTGGCGTAGCCGTAATAGTTCAGCAGCATCGCCAGACAGACCGCACCGCACTCAACCGCCGTCACCTGCCGCATCTCAGGCACGCGCCGCATCTTCCTGCGGAGCTTTTTCTTTGATGCCGGAGCTTGCGACTTCGACTCCGGTTTCGCCTGAGCAGAGGCGGTGGCAGACGGCATCACGATGGCCTTCATCTCGCGCGTCTCCGTCTGGATGATCTCCAACAGCTCAGCCGGATAACGCTCGCTCTGCTGCTCCCAGCGATAATAGCCGGTTGGTCGCGCAAAGGGGACACCGTGCTGATAGCCTGGGAAGTCGGTGCCGCTTTGTATGCCCTGCGGCGGCATCGGTAGCGATCTCACCAGTCGCGATGAGGAGAGTTGCTCGCTCTGTTTTGCCGGTGCCGCTGGCTGCTCCGCCTGGGCGAAAGGGTTCCTCCCCATATCGATAGGCGGCAGCGTCGGCCATTCTGGGATCGGGATCGGAACATTGTTCGCAGTATCTACGCCGCTATCCGATGAGCGATGAGGCAAAGAGAGCATCGGCGGCGTGACCACCGCTCGCTTCTTGCTTGTCTGCCCTAACGATCTGGTAGGCTTGACAGGTTCCATAACGACTACTCCCCTCTCAGTATTTATAAAAATCCCCGTCCATGACGACATGTATTACTTAAATATGCGCTGCCACTGTTGGGTAATAAAAGTAGACCATTGGGAGAAAAGGGGCGACACATTATCGCTGCCGGGCAACATAGAGACGATACTCTCCGATCCAATCTGGATTTGCGCCTGACACTGACTCCCTAAATACGTTTGCGCCTGCGACATTGGCTCGACAGCTGCGGTAGCAACGACGGCGGGACCCGCGAGCGTCTGAGCCAGTGGGGCCGCCTGGGCCGTATATTTGCTACTGATCGCCGTCGGACTCATGACATCGTTTTCAACCTGATCGATCGTGCTATTAAAAATAATATTAGCACCAATCGTAATGCGCACGGGCTGCCCGACTTTCAGCTTCGCCTGCTGATCCGTGGGAAGGAGCAGCAGCACAATAATCTTCTGCGCCGTTTTTGTATTGGCCGCATTCTGCTGCACGACAACACCCTTCCCCTGCACAACTACCGGCTCCTGAATAGTCCAGACAATGGCCCCGCCAGCGATGGAAAGCACCAGTAATGCCCAGAGAAAGACAAACATTGGTGGCGAAACGAGGCGCAAAATAACATGCCGCTCCCTCTTCTGGATATGCTTTTCTACGGCACGCTGACGAAAAATCGATTGGTCCAGAGCAGCCATACTTTTATCTCTCTCTCAATACTTCAAATAGCGTTCCAATAGGAATGGAAGGGCCGCTACCATCGCAGCGCTCATAATGAGAATGCAGCGACGGTGAGCGGCCTTACAGACAGCTTCTACACGAACCTTATTCCTGGATTACCAGTGCATCGGCGTCTTGCTCTTGTAGTCGTTCCAATCGTACATCTTGGTGTTGTTGGTCGTGGTGGTAGTGCAGTGTTTGTGATGATGATGGTGATGATGATGGTGATGGTGCATCATTTTCTTCTTGTCATCATCGTCGTCGTCGCTTTTGGACGAGCTGGAGCATGTACCACCGGCGACCTGGAGCAGCTGCTCCTCAGTCAATTCCTGAGCGAAGATATCTTGAGCGGGTGTAGCTTTTTTTCCAAACATTGTAACGTTTCCTTTCCTGAATCATGTTAGTTATCAAAGTGAATGGTTCTGATCGAAAACGATCTACTTATTGACACGATCGTTTTAAACGATATTTGCAGGATAGGACTTCCGATTAAAAACAGGCTGTTTGCTGACCCTGCAAATACCATGCCAGCATTAGTTTTTGTGATGGTGCTTCCTGCCACCGTTGTTACCATTGTTACCATTGTTGCCGTTGTTACCATTGTTGGCACCAGTATTGCCGGTATTGCCATTGTTGGCAGCGGTGAACGTTACCGTCCCCATGACGCCACCATTCGAGACCGTCACGGGCGAACTGGCAAGCGTGTTGCCATTAGCGTCAGTGATCGAGGCCGTCCAGGTTGCTGGTAGCATCGTGACGCCCTGCAAGTTGTTGATGACCGTGGCAGCGGCGTTCGCACCGTTTCCATCGGTGTTTTCTGACTGGTGCAGCACCTGCGTATTATTCGCGCTATCTGTGATATTGACGAAGAACTGCTGATTAGCAAAGTTGGTGAAGTTAAGGTTAGTAGCGACCTGAGCATTCCCGGCGTTCGTGTCCAGGGTGATGCTGAGCGTGCCGGTCACGGTTGTGGTGGTCGTGGTGGTGCCACCGTTGTTCCCTGTGTTACCATTGTTGCCATTGCCATTGCCATTGTTCGCAGCAACGGTCAGGGTTGCGGCGGTGACAATGCCGTTGCCATCGGTGGTGAGCGTGACCGGGTTCTGGATCTTCAGCAGGCCGACGCAGTTCAAACCATTCGCGCCGAGAGCGCCATTCAGGCGGTTCGCCAGGAAGGTGAACATATTGTTGGCGGTTGCGCCACCGTCAGGCGATGGGCGGTTCTGGAAGTTAGCCATGTCAAGCTGCAAGCGTGGGACACCGACGTTGACAAGATTCTGACAATACGTGGTAGTACTGGCGTCGTTCAGCGTGGCGGCGGGCGTCTGGTTCGCACCGGCGCGATAGAGATTGGTTTTCTGAAGGCTGGGATTGTTGTTGACCAGGACCATCGGGTCACCGGCAGGAACGAGAGCGATCGGCGCTTGCTGATCGGCGGCGGCCATCAATTCGTCGGTAGCATAGGTTGCGACCATATTGTTGTTGTCGGTCAGATCCGGCACCGTCCAGGGGGTACAACCAAGCGCGGGATCAAGAAACGCGGTCAATAGCGCGTTGTCGCTGGGGTTGGCGATGACGGTTGCATTTGCCAGTTTCGCCTGATTCGCAGCTGAGAACTGAGCGATCTGACCGTTGCCATTGGCAAGGTACTTCGTCTGAACGTTATCGCTCTGGTCCATATCGACCATGCCGAAATCGCGGGTCGTCATACAGGGTTTGCCATCGTTAGCCATTCCCAGCGCAGGAACCGTCAGTTGACCAGCCTGGATAGCCGCATTAGCTGCACGGAAGAATGCGGGCGCATTACAATAAGCGAACTGTCCAAAGGGAGATCCGGGGGTGCCGTTGACGCAGTTACCATTTGTACCACCACGCATATTCATCCGAACGCGCGGGTGACCACCCATGCCTCGTCCACCGGTGCGGGCGTTCGCTTGTAGGGTCAGCGTTGTGGAGTTGAAGCCGTACCAGATACCCACAACGGCATTGGCAGGCAGCGTGGGAGCAGTGGGCGCTACGGCTGGCTGCGTCCCCTGATCGATGACGAGCGGCGAATAAGTGCTGATCTTGCCAGTCGCCGGATCGATGATATCGGCCTGGACAAAAGCAGATTGACCGATATTCGCTTCATTACAGGGACCATTGGCCGCATTGGTAGCAACCAGTTGATAGGGGGTCGCCAGTCCCTGAGCTGTCAAGGGGTTTGGCGGAACAACCAGGGTACAATTCATATTTAAAGCCGCTGCCGCATGTGATGCGCTGATTTGCTGGAAGACAAATGCACCAACGCCGAGCACAGCAGCGAAAAATGTTACGCCAATGCCGATCAACATGAGCGGCGACATGCGATTCTTTTTCCGCGACGACCGGGTAAGCATTTTCGCGGGATCACGTGGTTTTGTGAGCATTTTTGTTCTCCTCAAACCTTTTCAATGTACTTGCTACAAGGTCCGTACAAATACATCTCTGACATACTATCTCAAGGACATCTGCTCATATGGTTGCGATCAACAGATGTCGATGACCCAAATCCAGCAACCGCGACACCGCGCGATGTCGCGGTTGCAAATGTTTCTGTGTGGAATAGTACCATGCATTTTGGATAATCCCGCTATATTCTTTATTTACCACACGAAAAGTACTAGTATAGCGTGAAGAAAACTTAACCTCGAAAAACCTTTTTTGATACATTCTTACTATAAAAAGGTGATCCTGTAAAAATATGAATTCTTATTCGTGGGGGATTTCAAGGTGTCGCGGGAAGTAATCTGGCGGGGTAGTTTTGCCCAAAAGGTGAGAGAATCGGGTGGTTTGCAACGTTGCTCTTTCCAGTATACAACAACGTTGCAGCGTTACCATTGTCAATAGTACTTCGGGATTATCCGAATCTTTTCCCTCGTAGCGACAATCCCTTGCGGTTGTCGCGGGCTGCACACGCATTAAGGGCAACTAGCGACAACCGCAAGGGATTGTCGTTACCGAGCGGGTGAGTGCCACTCGTGTTTGAGCAGCCCGAAATAATATTCGTCCTCGAAGTTGCCTTCCATGTAATAGCGCTGGCGCAAGTTGCCCTCATAGGTGAAGCCAAGCCGCTCTAATAGCGCTTTCGACCGTACATTCAAGATATCAATCACCGCTTCGATGCGATGCATTTCCAGCGTTGTAAAGCCATAGGTAAGCACAGCTGTCATGGCCTCCGTCATCACACCACGCCCCCAGTACGCTCGATTGAGGTCGTAACCGGTCTCCACGCAGCGCCAATGGGAGGCGAAATTGTGGAAGCTACAGGAACCGATAATCTCATCGCGATCGGCAAACGTCACGCCCCAGCGAATCGCCCTGCGCTCCGCATAGCCTGTCTCAATCTCCGTGATCCACTCGCGAGTTTTGTCAAGGGTCCTATGCGGGGCCTGACCATAGTACCGCATGGCTTCCTCGTCGGAGAAGATGGCGAAGAACGCCTCCGCATCGTCCTGGCGAATCTGTCGCAGCCGCAAACGGTGTGTCGTCAATGCGGGAAAGTGTGTGAACGCAGCCTCGATCGTCATAGAGCACTCCTTAGTTAAGATGAGAATCGTTCAAGAGAAAACGGGCGCGTGATCGGCGCGAGTTGTCCCGTCAAGAGCAGATCGGCGATGCTCCGCCCGGTAAGCGCACCCGTCATGATGCCAACGCTGTTGTGTCCTGCCGCCATCACCACGTTTTCCCAGCCGGGGAGAGGACCAAGCAGGGGCTGATTATCGGGCGTCTTTGGTCGCAGACCGGCCCAGGTCGCCAGCATCTCGCTATGAGCCAGGACGGGCAGCAACCGTTGGGCCGTCGTACGCAGCCAGGTCGTCCCCTCCTCCGTCACGGCCAGAGCAAAGCCAGCCTCCTCGCGCGTGGCTCCGACGATAATGCGCTCGTCTCCCGGCACCAGATAGGCGGCCTCACCAAAGATGATACGCTGGAGGGAGGGCGCGGGTTGTTGCAATGAGAGCAACTGGCCCCGCAGCGGACGTATGGGTAGCTCAGGAAACGAGAGCCACGCGGTCGCATGCGCGGTCCAGGCTCCCGCAGCAATCACCAGCTGCTGGCAAGACAGCCGCTCACCCTCAGCAGTTCGTACCCCCGTCACACGCGTAGCGCTCCGCTCAAGCGCAACGATCTCTGTCTGTGTGCGCACGATTGCTCCCCGTTGACGTGCGGCCTGAGCTAGAGCTAAAACGAACTGTCGCGCTTGAATCTGCCCCTCAGTGGGAGCGTAGACGGCGGCGCACACGTCCGGGGAGAGCAGCGGCTCCAGCTGGCGTGCTTCATCTCCGCTCAGCCAGTGCATTGGCAAGCCCAACGGCTTCCACGCCTCCCAGCGCTTCTTGAGCCGCGCCACCCGCTTTGGATCGCGCACCGTTCGCAGAGCGCCGGTCTGCTGATAGCCCATATGCAGACCTGTTTCCTCTGTCAAAGTCTCCACCAGCTCAGGCAGCAACGCACAGCCGGCCAGCAGAAAATCGGCCAGGGGACCGGGACCAGAGAGCGGGCCAAGCGGTGCCAGCAAGCCAGCAGCAGCTCCCGACGCCTGAGCGCCAATCTCGCCCCGCTCCACAACCGTCGCACTCACCCCGGCCCGACTCAAGTAATAGGCGATGGCGCACCCAACAACGCCACCACCAATAATGACAATATCCGTTTCCATAACCATACATTTCAATTATAGTGAAGCAACCAGCCTCTTCCTCGCAAGAAACAACACGATCAGACCGAGCGCGACCCAGATGGCGAGGACATAGGGAATCGCGCTGAGCGGTGCATCACCCGGCGAGGCCAGCGCCGCGACGAGGATGAGCAACACCATCAAGAGGCTAAGCGCAGGCACGACGCCGTGACGGAACCAGTGAAATTGCGAGCGGCGTTTGCGCCAGAAGAAACGGATGCAGGCAATATTCACCAGCAGATACAATAGCAGGATCAGCATAGCATCGAACGTTCCTAAAAAGGCAAAAGCGCTAATAGGTGTCAGAAAGATACCAAGAGCGATGCCCGCGACCAGCCCCACCAGCGAGAGCATAAGAATCGCTCCCACCGGAGTATGATACACCGGATGCGTCCAGGCCAGCCAGCGCGGCAACAGCCCATCGCGCCCCACGGCATAAATAATACGCGCCCCTCCATTAATGATGGCAATGGCCGCGCTGAAAAACGAGAGAACGCCAGCGATATCGATAAATGCTGTGAGAGCGCCACCACCGAAGCGGCGACCAATTGTATCGAACGGCGCGGTATCCTGGGCATAGCCATTCACCATATGATCGACCCCATAGCCGATAGTTGCCACGTAGGCCATCAACACATAGAAGATGCCCACCACGAGCATTGAACCATAGACGGCGCGTGGAATATTGCGATGGGGATCACGTGTCTCCTCACCCAGCGTCGCCGCCGTCTCGAAGCCAATGAAGCTCAATACAGAAAAGATAATGCCAGCGGTCAGGTCGCCATTGGCGGGAATCGCAGCGGGCGTAAACGGAACGGTGGTAAGGCCACCCTGTCCGCCAACGCGTAACAGCACGATCAGCGCCAGAATCACACAAATAATCATTTCAAAGGTCAACAGCGTCAGATCGAAGCTCATCGAGCGGCGAATACCAGTATAGCTGATGGCAAAGACGATGCCAATGGCTGCAACGAACCAGAAGCTCCAATGCAGATTCAGGCCAAACCAGCGCTGCATCAGGGTCTGAATGTTGGCGCTCATCAAAATAAATGAATATGGCACGCCGACCAGAACCGCCATAATGCCGATCCAGGCCGTGAGCAGTCCCCAACCGGGGCCGATCCCCTCGGTCACAAAGGTATACGCCGAACCGCTGGAGGGGAGTTCGCGCGAGAACTCGCTGTATTGATTGGCGACCAGCAGCGCCAGCACAAAACCGATCAGGTAGCAGAGCGGAATGGCAGCGCCAACCAGCCCGGCCTGGGGTACGGAATTGAAGAAGATCGAGGCGGCGGGCGACATCACCGCCACCGAAATAACGATGGCATGGCGCAGATCGAGCGCACCATGCTTGAGTGTGGGTAGATCGCTGGCCATGACGACCACACCGTCGTCGTCGGCTGGCAGGGGAGAGGCTGTTTCGCTCATGAGATCCTTCCTTCACAAAAACTCACCGAAACATACGCTTCATAGCGGTACATCCACATTCCTCCATTGAAAGGATGCACCAATTGTCGAGGGAGAGCAACAAGAATGATATCTCTATTGTAACGTATTTAACGACTTATGTGCGCTCCCAAATTATCCAAAAACAAATATGACATAGGGTTGACAGGTAAGTCGTTGTATTCTTGCTTGAGCATACCAATCATGACAAAAAGGAGTTTTTCTCTATGTCGAACAGGCAGTCCGAACCATCGACTTCAACTAAAATAGCGCTCCCACTAGAGCATACATTGAGCGAACAAACAACGCCGCGCTCGCTCTGGCGGCATGGCGATTTCATGAAATTCTGGCTTGGCGAGAGCGTCTCACTCTTCGGCACGCAGGTCTCGCTGCTGGCCCTACCATTAACGGCGGTTCTGGTGCTCAACGTCACTTCCGAACAACTGGGGATACTACGCTTCCTCGAAACCTTTCCCTATGCGCTCTTCCCGCTGCTCTTCGGCGTCTGGGTGGATCGCGTCCAGAAGCGCCCGCTAATGATCCTGGCTAATGTGGCGCGTGCCGTGTTGATCGGCCTGCTACCCTGCCTCGCGCTCTGGCACGAGTTGTCGCTCCCGCCGCTTTTCGCCATCGCCTTCTGCACGGGGATCTTTACCGTCCTCTTCGATCTCTGCTGGCAATCGTTTCTGCCGGTCGTCGTGTCGAAGGCACATCTGATCGAGGCCAACGGCAGGGTCACCACCAGCGCTGCGGCAGCCGAAGTGGGTGGTCCAGGGCTGGCCGGTCTGCTGATCCAGCTCTTTACCGCCCCGATCGCCCTGTTCGCCGATAGCCTCTCGTATGTGGTCTCCGTCGTTTCGCTGCTGTTGATTCGCCAGCAGGAGGCGCAACCGGAGCGCAAGACCAACACACACATCTGGCACGATATCGCGGAAGGGCTGCGCTTCGCCATTGGCAACCCCTCTCTGCGCACGCTGGCCATTCAGGCGGCGGGCTGGAACTTCTGCTTTTTGCTGGTGGAGACCATTTTTCTCATATACGCGCCGCGCATCCTCGGCTTCAGCCCCGGCCTGCTCGGACTGGTGTACGCAGTTGGCGCGATAGGAGGCTTGCTTGGTGCGGCCATTGCGAGTCCGCTGGCGCGACGCTTTCGCCTGGGCTGGCTGCTCTGCGGCACCTTCACGCTGGGAACAGTGCCGATGCTGTTGATTCCGTTAGCAACTGGACCACTGGCTCCCCTGACGTGCGGAACGGCACTGTTTCTCATTCGCACCGCGCTGGGCATCTGGTTTGTGCTAACAACGACGTTGCGCCAATCCATCACGCCGCACTATATGCTAGGGCGCGTCAGCGCCAGCCTGCGCCTGATCGCATACAGCGGCAGCACGTTCGGAGCGCTGATGGCGGGCTATCTCAGTAGCATGATCGGGCTACGGGCGGGCCTCTGGGTTGGTAGCATCGGTTTCATCGTCACCCTGCTCCCGATCTTCTTCTCGCCCCTCCCACGCCTGCACGCCATGCCCGAAAAATCTTAATATTTGATGATCTTTGGGATGTCGTAGCCGCGGGGGGGGGTGGCGCGGGGGGGGCCACAGGGGGGGCGGGGGGACGGGCGCGCGCAAAGAGCGGGGGAGAACAAGCAGAGGAGA
>JAICIM010000437.1 GCA_025928885.1 Ktedonobacteraceae bacterium
CCCGCAACTACGAACCTACTCGCAGGCCGCTGCTCTGGTTTTGTGGGTGGTGATGACGTTCAGGCGAGTGAACAACGTCCCGACGCGCTGGAACCAGTTCTGCCTGGGCGTGTCCTGCTCCTGGTCAAAACGTTTGCGTTCAAGCGCCTCCTCGATCATCTGTTCATGTATAATTTTTAACCCCATATAATGAGAATATGGTTGCATGCTCAAATCCCTTCTTTTGATGAATACATTCGGATGATTGCGTATACTGTGTCCAATAGTCTGTTCATCGCACGGGCCTCGTTGCTCATTGCTGATGGTTTGAGTATAGACGAGAGGTGGTGGTAGTTGGATCTACCAAAAGTGGTAATCAGTGGTGGTATTTCTGAGATGAGAAGGGTTAGAGCAAATTGAAGCTGGCAGCCTGGGCTAGCGCCTGCGTGCGGCTCCCTACGCCCAGCTTGCTGTAGATATTGCGCGTGTGAACCTTGACGGTGCCGACGCTGAGCACGAGGCGGCGGGCAATCTCGCGGTTGGAATGTCCCTGCGCGATCAGGCCGAGCACCTCAAGCTCGCGCTCGCTCAGCGGTTCGAGCAGCGCCTGAGCGGTGCTTTTGCGCAGTGCCTCGCCGTCTGTTTCGCCCAGAAGCGAACGAATCATGGCCTCTCGATCCAGCATCGCCCCTCGCTGCCACGCCGCTTGAAATGTCTCGTCTCCAAGCTGGCTGCTCAGGGTGGCACGCAGCTGTGAGACCTTTGCCCAGCGCTGTAGCCATCCACTGACCTGAGCAATCTGCGCGAAGGCCAGCCCCAGCAGTTCAGCAGCCTCTGCCAGCTCTCCCCCATCGGCGCGGACAATAGCCTCTAGAGCCAGGCAGAGCGCCGCCGGAGCGGGATCGTCGTGCCTCTCGCGAAAGAGGGCCGCATACCCTGCGCGGGTTGCCGCATACTGTCCCTGCCCGCAGTTGACCAGCGCCTGTCCCCAGTGCTTGCCCAGGTTATACTGGTTGCTAAAAAAGACTTCCGGCGATAGCGTCCAGCGCGTTTGCATCAACGCGGCGACCTCCGCATAGTCCTCGTGCAATACGCAGCGCAAAAACGCCAGCAGATCAGTTGAGAGGCGGGTTCCATCGAGATAGCTGGTTTCGCGGGCCAGTTCGTTCATCTGTTCAGCCAGCCTCAGCGCCTCTGCAACCTCGCCCTTTAAGAAGGTTGCCTGAGACAGATTGAACAGCGCCTGCACAATCCCCTTCACGCTTCTGATCTCGCGCATCACTGAGAGTGCCTCCCGTGCCGATAGCTCGTAGGTGAGGTAATCTTGCTCGGCAAGCGCGGTACAGGTCAGGTTGAAGATGCTCCAGGCGATACCATTGCGGTTGTCGATGGCACGTTGCAGGGCGAGGCTTTGTCTGACCAGCGCTGGCCCCGAATGCTGTTGAGTTCCGTCCCACGGCGGAAACTCTCCGGCCAGCCATGAGAGCGCGTCGGCCTGATAGAAGGGATCGTGCAGTCGCTCGAAGATGGCGGCGCTTTCTTCAAAGAGGGGCGCGGCCTTGCCGGGAAAGTGTCGTTTACCGCCCTCTTCCCAGATGGTGAGTATGCCCGAGACAAGCAGACAGAAACCGACCTCGGCCTGATCACCTCGGGCGCGGGCAGCATCCAGACAGGCATCAAGCTGTGGGCGCAGATCCTGTTCTATGCGCAGGCTTCCCAACAAGATCAGCCGCAGCAGCCGCGCCTGAATGCGGTTAAGCAGGGGCAGTTGTGCGGGCGTGGGCGCTGGGGAAAATCGCTCGACGGCGGCCTGCAGCATCGCGACGATTTCATGATAGTGGCCGCGCATATCGGCGAACCAGTGCAGGCTTTCGACCGCTCCCGCAAGTGCCGCCACCTGGCCCTGTTGCACAGGCATATGCCAGGCCAGATGCCAGGCATAGCGTACATTCTCAAAGTCGGTGGCGATAGTATCTAGCGCAGCGATCTGATGATGCGCTTTGATATCGCGCTCAAGTCGGCGCAACAGATCAAGATAGTAATCGATATAGCTCTGTTGCACCTGCGCCGTCTGCCCGGCAGCTGCCATCTGTTCCGCGCCATATTGCCGCAGCAGTTCATGCACCTCATAGTGTCCGTTCGCTGATCGGCGCAGCAACGATTGGTCGATCAGGCGGGCAAGAGTTGGCAGCGAGGCTCCGGCCACGACTGCCGCCGCCTCGCGTGTGAAGCCGCCGCGAAAGATTGAGATTTTCTGAAACACCACGCGGTCCTGCTCGCTTATCAGCTGCCAGGAGTGATCGAACACTGAGCGCATGCTGCGATGCCGCTCCGGGAGGTTGCGGGCGCGGGTCGCCAGGAGATCCAGATTGTGTTTGATTTCGTGGGCGATATCGGTGGGCCGAAGCGTCTTGAGCCAGCCCGCCGCAAGCTCAATAGCCAGCGGCATTCCCTCTACCAACTGGCAAATCTCGACCACTCCCTGCTCGTCTTCGGCCAGCTCGAAATCCCCACGTATCCGCCGGGCGCGATCCAGAAACAACTGCACCGCGCTGTACTCGGCGGGCGACCTGTCCTCGTCGTGTTCTGGATAGCTCAATCCCATGATCGGCCTGACCCACTCTTCCTGAAGGTTCAGCGCTTCGCGAGAGGTGACGAGGATCTTCAGGCCGGAGGTTGTCGCCAGCATCTCGGCTATGAGGTCGGCCCCCTTCAGCAGATGCTCCATATTATCGAGCAGCAGAAGCACGCGCTGGGCCTGCCTTTCGTGCAGATAGGCAAAAAACTGTTCGCGCGGGCTGCGCTGATCCTGCTGGAAGCGAAACGGTGTGGCCTCGGCGATGGTGGGGAGGAGATCGTCGGCACGGGAGAGTCGGGCGAGCGGTGCGCAGAAGATGCCATCGGGAAAGAGGGCGCGGTGGTGCGAGACGGCCTCCATCGCCAGCCGTGTCTTGCCGATGCCCCCCGGTCCCACGAGCGTCAATAAGCGGCAGGAGGGATCAGCGAGCAGCGTACCGATTTCTGCCATCTCCTGGGAGCGACCAAGAAACTGCGTGGGAGGCGGCGTCATCTGGCGTATCTGTGCTCTCTCCATAGCTCTCGCGCTTCTCCTGAAACTCGATAATTTGTTCTTCTCACAAAGATCAGTATAGCAGAGAGCACAACGACAGGCAAGCAACACGGGCGACCGCTGGCCTGTCGTTTATGAGTTGGAGAGCGCGTCATAATTTTGCAATGGTCGCCCGCTTCCCTGGTTGTTTCTTGTATTGCTCTCCCAAAAAGTTACACACCGCTTGATAGCCTGTATAGAGTATCCCGTAGGGGATCGTGTACTCCCAATCGACGGGAATCGTGACCAGAGAGGGGTGGACATCTTTCCATCCGTCTAACGTCAGCAAAATTGCGCCGCTTTCTTCACAGCGGTTGAACAGCTCAATCGTGTACTGATGGGGGACGCTCTTGATCTGGATTTCCTGGTGTTCCGCTAATAAACATCTTCGTATTCTATCAATGAGCGGGCTGGTGCCTTGTTGTATCAACCACAGGTTCATGCCATGATAACTTTTTTCTTCTTCCCTGTCAAGCGCGTGGACCGTATACTTCTGCATGTATAGCAAGGTTGTGTTGAACACATATCGATGCACAAAAGGAGATTATTCTATGAACAAGCCGAGCAATGGAGCTGAAAATATACCTGTCAGCGTTCCTGTTCCAGTCGTCTCTGTCAGTCCGGTGGTGCTCCCAGCTCCGGGGCGAGCTGTGGATTTGCAGGTGCGCGTTTCCGCACCCGCGACCGGGCGAGATCTGCCCATTATCCTCCTGTCGCACGGCCACGGAAACTCGTGGTATCTTTCCTCCTTGAACGGCTACGGCCCACTCGCCAATTTTTGGGCTGCTCACGGCTTTGTTGTGATCCAACCTACCCATCTGGATTCAAGGGTGCTGGGCCTCAGAGACGCTCCCGAAGGCCCCTTGTTCTGGCGCTCCCGCGTTGAGGACATGCGGCGCATCCTTGACCAGCTGGACCTCATCGAGGCTTCCGTTCCGCTGCTCAGCGGTCGCCTGGACCGCAGCCGGATCGCCGCAGCCGGGCATTCATTGGGCGGGCATACGACAAGTATGTTGCTGGGTGCGCGGCTGACCAATCCCGAAAACGGAACGGAAGTGGATCTGGCCGATTCCCGAATCAAAGCGGGTGTGCTGCTTGCTGCTCCTGGCAGGGGTGGTGCTGATCTTAGCGCGTTTGCGGCAGAGCATTATTCATTTTTCTTGCACCCCAGCTTTGACGAGATGACGACGCCAGCCCTCGTGGTCGCTGGCGATGAAGATGTTTCCCCCCATCTGACGGTTCGGGGTGCGGACTGGCATGCTGATCCGTACTTTCTTAGTCCAGGCCCCAAGAGCTTACTGACGTTGTTTGGCGCAAAGCACGGGCTTGGTGGGATCGCCGGATATGATGCGGCTGAGACGACCGACGAGAACCCAGAACGTTTGTCTGTGGTCCAGCAGCTCACCTGGGCCTACCTGCGTACCGCGCTCTACCCTGAAGATCCCGCCTGGCCTGCAGCGTGCAAGGCTTTGATGGAGAGTCCCAATCCATTGGGTCGCGTTGAATCTAAGTGAAGCTTTCAAGAGAAGAGAAAGAGAGAATCGATGAGCAACCAGTTACACTTCGGCATTCAGACCGCACAACAGCATGTTAGTTATCAACAGCTTCTTGATCTCTGGTTAGAGGCAGATCGTGAACCCCTGATTGAACATATGTGGATCTTCGACCACTTTATGCCTTTAAGCGAGCCGACCGATGGTTCCTGTTTTGAAAGCTGGACCTTGCTCGCAGCGCTTGCAGGGCAGACAAAGCGGGTGCGTGTGGGTCATCTGGTGACGGGCGTTACCTATCGAAATCCTGCCATTCTAGCCAGGCAAGCCGTCACGGTGGACCATATCTCGGGAGGGAGGCTCAATCTGGGCATCGGAGCTGCCTGGCATGCACAGGAACATCAGGGCTATGGCCTGCCCTTTCCGAGCGCTGGCGAACGAGTTAGACGGCTCGATGAAGCCGTCCAGATCATCCAGCAGCTCTGGACGCAGACCACCCCGACCTTTGAGGGTCGCTACTATCAATTACACGAGGCCCATAGCGAACCGAAGCCCCTGCAAAAGCCGTTCCCTCCGATCGTTATTGCCGCAGGGGGCGACAACATGCTGCGCATTGTTACCAAACATGCGGATGTGTGGTGTTCCACCGCTCAGACAGCCGAAGATTTTCGCGAGAAGAGCGCTCGTCTGACGCAGCACTGCGAAGCCAGCGGGCGCGACCTCAACACGCTTGAACGCTTAGCCACCATTTTGATCCGTCCGGCTGATACGGATTTTCGTCAAACGCGTGAGACAGCCCAAAGCTTTATTGAGGCCGGGGCAACCCATATTGTCTTGAGTATCGCGGCATTCTATCAGCGGGAAGAGGTCATCCCACATCTGGTTCATGAAGTTATCGAACCGCTCAAGCAGAGCTATGAACAGGTATCGGCTTGAAACAGTTTTGATCTCACCTTCGCCGGTTACTGGCAAGACCTCATGGCAGTTTGTATGCGCATAGAGAAAAGGAGAGCGGAACCCCGCTCTCTTTTTTTTCAAAATGCCTGAGTCATTTATAGGTTCAAACATAGCAAGCAGGAAAAATAATGAAAACTGCTTGCTTCTTCTTTATAACCACGTACTACTGAATGAGTAATTTATCTACCTCTCTAGCTATTATTCTACACTTCTGGTATACTGCTCCAGCCTTGTAACCCTATAGAATGCTGAAATGAGATGTACCATCAGATAGAGCCAGAAAGCATCAGAAAAACTTATGAGAGTTTTCAGTCTATTGATGATGTCCCCGCAAATAGAATGATGATATGCTCCGTGGAGGAGAGCTATGTTACACATGGTATCGGAGTTTATAGATGAGTAGTTATCTCTTGCTTGTCAGTCTTGGGCCGGTCCAGGACTTCATTGCCAGCGCACGGCGTACACG
>JAICIM010000221.1 GCA_025928885.1 Ktedonobacteraceae bacterium
TGGCGCAACAGCCACCAACCCCTCAAGGTAGACGCCGTATTGCCATCATTGGCGATGGTGGCGGTAGTTCAGTGGCAAGCGGGGATGCCGTGATCCGCGCCGGGCTGGAGGTTCCCATTCTAAAAGCCGAAACCCAACAGGCGTTGCGAGCATTGATGCCGAGCCGCGCCACCTCCACTAATCCGGTCGATGTGGCTGGTGCCGCCGATGAAGATCCTCTCTCCTTCGCTCATCTCACTGAGGTCTGCCTCAAAGATCCAGACGTGGATGGCGTCATCATTACCGGCCTCTTCGGGGGCTATCGCCAGTTGCTCTCAGAGGAATTTGGACCACGTGAGGAGGCCGCCGCTCGCATGCTGGGCAATCTTGTACGGCAATACAACAAGCCGGTCCTGGTACAGACGATCTATGCACGCCACGACATCCCGGCTCTGCGCCTCTTACAAGAAGAGCATGTTCCATACTATGAATCCGTCGAAATCACATGCCGCGCAATGGCTGCCCTGGCAGAAATAGGACAATTCCTGGCCGACCGTACGTAGCGGCGACGGTCAGGTAGCCAAAAAGGAAAGAACCATGCCAGATAAGATGTATAAAGTCAACCAGCAGAAACGGCTGCAATCAAACTTTATGTATGGGGGACTTATCGGCATAGGTACGCTTTTTATTATTGATCTCATCAATCAAACACCGTTGGATGGGACGCTCACGATTGCCCTCTTTTGCTTCTCCATCGCGCTCCCTTTCCTGAGCCTGCTCATTGTGCGCAACTATCTGGAGGCAACCTATGAATATACTGTCCAGTCGGCTCATATGCGCCTCGCAAGCTGGATAGGTATCCTGGGCATCTTCTCCGGGTTGCTGGCCGAAATCTGGCATATCTCGTGGATAGCGGGCTGCATTTTCCTGCTATGCAGCCTGTGGGGGATCATTGGCTACTCCCTGTTCCAGACGACACTCAAAAAAGCGCATCAGCGGGAGGGCGCGGAAGAGCCAGATCAATCGTCCTAAAAGACCGTGTTCAACCGCTGCACGATTCCATGTGCTTCCGTCACCATCTGCTCGATCAGATCCTTTGCGCTGGGGATATCGTGGATCAGGCCCACCGCCTGACCAGCCCAGACAAACCCTTGATCGAGCTGTCCAGCGAGCGCCGCCTGCTGGTTGACGGAGCCAGCAATCGCCGGCAGCAGGCGGTTCAGGCGTTGCTCACGCGAGAGGCTCTCCTGCTCTCCGAACGACTCCAGCTGCAAAATATTGCGTGCCGCCAATCCGTCAAGCACGCGTGCCGGGCGTCCAATCGAGCGCTCGATGATGACGGTATCGGTTTCTTGCGCCTCCACCAGCGCCTGCTGATAGTTGGGATGGGCGTTGCTCTCCTGCACAGCAACAAACCGTGTCCCCAGCTCAACGCCTGCGGCCCCCAGAGCCAGCGCCGCCGCCAGCCCTCGACCATCAACGATGCCACCACTTGCCAGCACGGGAATCTTCACCGCCTCCACAATGCGCGGGGTCAGCACCAGCGTCCCGATATCGTCGCGCCCCAGATGACCGCCGCCCTCAAAGCCAACAGCAATCACCGCATCGGCTCCCAGCGCCTCCGCCTTGCGTGCCGCTCGTACGCCTGCAACCAGCACCATTGTATGGACGGGAACGCCGCTCCGCTGGATGCGCTTGAGCAGCGGTTCGGGATTGCCACCGGTGATGCTGATCACCGCCGGGGCTTCGGCCAGAGCTGCATCAAGAAATGGCTCCAGGGGAATATGCCCGATGGGAAAATTGACGCCAAAAGGCTTCTCCGTCAGGTGCTTTGCCGTTTGAATCTCAGCCTGTAACTCTTCCGGGGAACCGAAACAGGCACAACCAATCTGTCCCAGACCGCCTGCATTGGAGACAGCCGCCGCCAGTTTCGCAAACGAAAGATGGGCCAGCCCTCCCTGCACAATGGGGTAACGAATCCCGATCAGGTCCGTAAAACGCGTATGCATCTTCTCCGGCAGCATGCACAATAGCCTTTCTTCGTTGAAATAAGAGACAAGCCCTACTGCAAAAATATTGCCTGCCATGTTCTATCACATGACAGGCATATCCTGCAATTATCCCGCAGAAATGATCGGAGCGATCTCTATCTAATGAGGAAGTGCGTAGAGAATCAAGCCGACGAAGATGAGGCTCACCACAATGGCCGAGCAAATAAACATTCTGAGCAAGCGCAAGGAATACGCATCCCAGGGCCGCTGATTGACGCCTACGCTCAGATAGTAATCTCGCTCGGCATGAGCAGCAATTTCTCTGCTCAGGGTTACAGGCTCCAACCGCCGTATGCGCTCCAGAGACCTACGCTTAAAGGCTCCTTTATGATACAGAGCCATATTCGCTACAAAACCGATCACTACCAAAACGAAAGTAATCGTCCAGGCCAGTAAAGCAAATGTACTCATAGCATGCACCGTTCTTTCATCTTCAGCTTTTGAAGCTCATTTTTCTTTCTTTACCTCACTCTATACATCTAAGACGTACCATTAAAAGAAAAATAAAAAATTCAGGCTTTCGCCACTGAATTATTTTTCTGGTGAAAGCCTGAAGAAAAACAGCTTCTATGCCATTGATGAACTTAATCATGCTTGATCTATACTAGAACAGTGACTTTGCGCAATCGCCCTCCTCGCAAGAACTGGACCGGGACTTGCGCCCCCGCCTGGTGACGCTGCACGAAGCGTTGTAGATCGCGTGGCTCCCTCACCGCTTCGCCATCCGCCGTGATGATAATATCCAGACGTTTGAGTTGCGCACGATCAGCGGGACCGCCGGGCCGAATCTCCATCACCTCCATGCCAAATTGCTGCGTGATCTTCAAGGTGCGTTGCAGCGCCTCATCGATCTTGACACGCATCCCACCAACCCCCATCGTCACTCCTGCATACGAAGACTCGCGCTTCTGGGCCAGCTTTGCCACCACCGCTTTGACCGTATCCAGAGGCACGGAGAAGCCCAATCCCTGCGCCATCGGCATCATCGCGGTGGTAATCCCAACGACTCGCCCGGCACTATCCACCAGTGGCCCACCAGAGTTGCCTGGATTAATCGGCGTATCGGTCTGAATGAGGTTGGTCATCTTATGCACACCTGGAGCTTCCAGCGTACGTCCCAACGCACTGACGACGCCCGCCGTGACCGTCCAGTTCAACCCATAGGGATTGCCCACCGCAATGACCAGCTGGCCCACTTTGAGCGGCGCACGCCCCAGCTCGACAACAGGTAGATGGTCCGCGCCAATGCGCAAGACGGCCACATCAACGGTCGGATCGCTCCCAACCAGCCCGGCATCAAACGTGCGCCCATCGGCCAGCGTAACGCGAATCCGACTGGCATGTTCAACGACGTGAGCGTTCGTGAGGATCTGACCATCCGAGGCAAAAATGAAGCCGGAGCCGAGGCCCCCAGACCCCGCTGGAGAACGACGGCCTGATCGTCCCTCTCCGCGCTCAATATCGATACGGACAACCGCAGGGCCAACACGCTCTGCCGCCTGAGTCACGGCATGAGAATAGGCATCCAGCGCCTGAGCATCCCTCTCGTATGTATTCATCATCAGGTCTCGCACTTTCTTGTGGAACCCATAGAGTGTAGTTATGCGAGGCTACAACTCAATAAGATTGATACCCATTGTATCACAGATAAGTAACAACCTGCACAAATCGGCTATTCCACAGGCTAGCAGCGAGCAAACACATTGGTAAACTGCAGCTTTTAAGTCTGCAATACGTATACACCAACAAGTTTCTAGCTTAGTTTTCTTCATGATTGCTACACATTCTTTGACAAATGTCTAACATTGTCATATAATATACAAGCAAGGTAGTCTTGCAGCTTTTCTCTTTATAATAACTCATACCCATGCATCCTCGCAGGTGTGTTAGAGGTAGTGTGACGTATAAAAGGAGTGACCATTCATGAACGATCTATTAACTGTTTCGGAAGTAGCTGAAATTTTGCGTGTCGATGACACCACCGTTCGCCGCTGGGTAAAAATTGGAGCGCTTGAGGCCGTAGTATTACCCCATGTAAATAAACGTCAGGCGTATCGCATTAAGCGGGAAACGTTGAGTAAATTGCTCGAAGGACTTCCAAATAGCGCGGCGTAATCGCCATATAGATAGTGTTGTTATCGTATCACGTCCCCTATATATACAATCGTGTGAAGGCATCTGTTGAAGTAACTCTCAGATGCCTTCACACTTTGCTTCACTGCTATGGGCCTAGCTCTCCCTCATCCTCAAAGTAGACCGCCGGATCATGCAAATACTCTGCATAGGCCACCCAGTTCGCCGGATCAAACAACGGCTCAATATCTTCGCCAGCATCCAGACAATGATTAATCCTCTCCTGCATACGCGTCCTGGTGATGCAGATAGTGAGCGTTTCATCTCCATACAATGCCGAGCCTTTGAACACATGCTGCCCTTCATCCCACAAAAAGCCCGGAGTAATCGTCATTTGTAGACCGTGCTGTTTGATCGACGCCAACATACACCGTCCCTCCTTTTCCTGACTATCCTTTTGACCTGCTTCTCTTCAAGACATTCTTATGATCAGGGCAAAAAGCGGAAACGGGTGGTCTCAGAGTTGAGGGGAGAGCGACTATTTGGCAGGCAGTGCTAGGACATTCTTGACGGTCGAGGTAAGTTGCTGGAACGTAAAAGGCTTCTCAATAAAGCAAGCGTCAGGAACCATGCTCAAAGCTTGTGCGATTTCAGTGGGGGTTGCAGCGGTGCAGAAGATCAGCGGGAGCGAGCGGGTTCGCGGATGAGACGATAGGTAATGTATGACCTCGATACCATCCATATCGGGCAGATGCAGATCGAGAATGAGCACATCCACTGGTAGAGGTGCAGAAGGGGCGACCTTAATAGATGGAGACCATTTCTCAGAAGGGACAGCATACGACAAGAGTGCCTGTAAACATTCGTAAGGATGCTCATAGACAATCACGTCATGACCAGCATATTGCAGCATGGTCGCACAGAGTTTCGCGATTCGAGTATTATCTTCGAGTAGACCGATTCGAGCCATAGCACCGAGTATTCTTTGTTTGCCTTTGTATGTATCTTCTCAATTGTAAGGTCTTCCTACGCCCTCTGTCAAGGCGGGGAGCAAATTATCCCATCCGTCAGTCTATTTTCTGGCCGCAAAATAGCCGATCCAACCATGATATAATGCCATCAGCATTCATCTCACCGACAACTTATCTCTACTATTATGGATTTATCAAATGAACGACACTGAACATGCCAGACGGCCTCCCATCAGCGTTGTACGCTTCGGGATGGGCAAAGAGTTACAGCTTTTTGAGGACGCACTCGTGGTCACTGGAACCGAAGAAGACCAGGAGACACGCGTCCAACTGCATGCCATCAAACAGCTTATATTAGTTCCCGGCGATCCTAACCCATCAAAGCTAGTACTTATGGCAGATCTGGACGATGATACGACGATCATCCTCGCCGAAGGAATGTCGAACGCCCGCGATTTTCGCGCCATGCTGCCCCGCATACGCGAACTCCACCCGGATATACAGCTTGACCCTCCCGATATGGAAGAGCAACTCCGACAGGCATTGAATACGCGCCGCGCCTGGACCCTCACCTGCTACGGCTCGTTTCTCCTGATCTGTGTCCTGCTCTATATCCTCTATCTCGTTGTGGCCTATCTGGGCAACAGACATCCTTGAGCAAGGGAGAACACGTACCATGACACAAGAGGTCTCTCTCGTCCCCCATATGAGCGACGATAACCGCATCCTGGTCTTCAGACGCGATTTCGCTCCACCCATCAAAGAAGACGCGCTTCAAGTCGATGCCTATGCCATCATCACCGAGCGCTACGTCGTTCTCTGCGATACGCTGCTCTGTCCCGCAGATATGGAATTCGTCACGAACGAACTGGCACCAGCCCTGATGGAACGCCAGCTGCTGGTTATCAACAGCCATTCCGACTGGGATCACACCTGGGGCAACGGGTATTTTGTTGGACACGGGGAACCGCCGATCATTGCTCAGGCCCTTTGCCCACAGAACCTGTTCTCTGACACATCCCGGGAAACGCTGGCCTATTTTCAGGGCCACTACGGCACATTCAAAAACGTGGAACTGATACCACCCACGCTGACGTTTGAGCAGAGCCTGACGATCTATGGCGGCGATCTGACGCTTGAGCTATTCTCGGCACCCGGTCATGAACCGGACCAGATCGCTATCTGGATTCCTGAGCTGCGCCTGCTCCTGGCCTTCGACGCCGCCGAATACCCCATTCCAACGCTCCATGAGGCAACCGGCTTTCCCGCAATGCTTGCAACGCTGGAAAGCTTTCTGGATCTCAATCCCGCACGCGTCCTCTGCTCACATGGCGGCACTACCGCGCCCTCACAGATCGAGCACAATCTGACATATTTACGCACCATCGAACAGCGAGTACAGGCGCTACTGACGACGCACCCAGCCCTGACTCAAGAGGCGCTGCTAGCCGCCGCATTACATGCATATCCCTTTAAAGAGGTGCTTGCAACGCTGGCCCCGCTTTACCAGGACAACACCGGCTTTTACAGGGAGGCCCATGCAACGAACGTTCGTTGCATAGTTCAAACTCTTATGTTTCAAGCTCTTAATGAGAAGGAGTAGGCGGCTGTTTCGGCGCGGGGAAGCGGCGTCTCCCGCGCGTTCGCGTCGTCATGCGCAACAGCAGGTAGAAGAAAAAGAGGATCAATACCAGCGGCACAATCCGTTTGGGATCGCTCATTCCGCCTATTCCTGGGAAGAGGTAGAGCTTATCGGCGGCTGCATACAGCTGCACATAGCCGGTTGCTCCCAGGACCAGCGCATAGACGGTTGTGCCTTTGGGCATGCCAGAGGCGACGCTCTGCCAGTTCTGTCCCCGATCATCGCTGCGCAACGCCCCGAGATCACTGCCGATATAGACCGTGCCGCTGCTACCGCTGCGAAAATCGACCAGGATCGTGCGAATATTGCTCCCAATCAGCGGCGTCTCCCCTCTCTGCCAGTGGACACCCGCGTCCTGGGAGCGATAAAAGCCCTGGTTCGTCCCCAGATAGAGCAATCCCTGCGCTCCTCCACTCGACGCGGCAGTCTGGATAGCATTGATCGTGATGTTGGTCGGCAATCCGTTCATAAAAGCCTGCCAGGAGGCTCCCTGATCGGATGAACGGTAAAGACCAGATGTGGTGGCGGCCCACAGTTGATGCAGATCGGGATCAAACGACAGGCTGTTGACGGTTGTACCCTGCGGCAAACCTCCACTCGCCGCATGCCAGTTTGTCCCACCGTCGCTGCTACTAAAAATTCCCCGCTGTGCTGCCCCGACATAGATGGTCCGCGAGGTGGCCCCGGGAACGAAAAAGAGCGCGGTATAACTGGTTGCTGGCAGGCTAGAGGTTGGAGAAAGTCTTTGCCAGTGTTGAGCGGCATCACTGCTGACAAAAAGACCCTTTTCTGTGGCGGCGTAGAGCTTCTTTCCGGCATTATCCAACGAAAGCGCAGACAATGGAGCCGGTAAGGGCAGACCACTACTGCGTTCCTGCCACTGCTGACCGGCGTTGGCGCTCATAAAAACGCGCCCCTGCTCATCGCCTGCATAGATTTGCTGAGGATCGTTCGGGTTGACGGCCAGAACGCGTAATTGTGCAGCCTGTAGCCCGTTGGTCTGCCAGTTGCCACCACCAAGCAGACCACTGCCAGAAGTGGCGCATCCGCTCAGAATCAACAGCAATAGACACACAAACGCGATTCCCGGTATATCGCGATACCATGCCCTCTTCATCAACATAACAACTCCAATTGCTCACCGACCCCCCGCTGACAGGCCAGGTTATAGACGTGGGCGGCAGTTGCGATATCTTCGAGCGCGATGCCCAGCCCCTTATAGAGCGTAATCTCATCTGGCGCAACCCGCACAGGACGCCCGCCACCCACGACCTCCGCCAACTCATGGACCAGCAGCCAGTCGAAGCCACTCTGCTCAGACAAAATGAAATCGCCCGCTTCAATGCGGGCCTGCTCCAGTGAGTCGGTGACAATCAGTGAGCAGTGCCGCAACACTGTGGGATCAAGCTCACGCCTCCTGGCCCAGTTCGAGCCAATCGCATTGATATGGCAACCGGGAGTGAGCCATTCCCCGAATAGCACCGGCCCATCGGAGGAGGTGGCGGTAATAATAATATCAGCCCCCTCAACCGCATCCTGGGCGTGCGCGACCGGCACCACCTCGATATTGAGGATACGTGCCATCTCCTGACAAAAGCGCTCACAGCGCTGGAAATTGCGGCTATAGACATAGACAGAGGAGATGGAACATACAGCACACACACCCATCAGTTGCGTGATGGCCTGTTGGCCGGCACCGATCAAGCCCACCGTTCGCGCATCGGGACGCGCCATATATTTTGTGGCCAGAGCACTGGTTGCCCCTGTGCGAATCGCCCCCAGCCAGTCAGCTTCAATGATCGCTAGCAACTGCCCATCCTGCGCACTGAAGAGCAGCACCACGAAGCGCACCCCTTCGCGAAAAGCGGTATAGGTTTTATATCCCAGCACGCCCAGCGTGGGAGCGGCAGCGGCAAGCATATTCAGTACGCCATGAGGCAGTATCAGCCGATGACGTGGCGTATTGATGGCTGTTCCTTGAGCCTGAGCAGTGAAGGCATCTTCCAATACAATCAGTGCATCGTGCATGCTCAATAATGAGCGCACATCTTTCTCTCGCAAAACTAACGCCATACGAAACGCTCTACTTTACTGCTTGATGATTATTTATATGTCAAATAATCAATTCACAACTTTTTCGTAGATTTCCGCCGTTTTTATCGCTTTCTACTGCTTGCTATTAATTGGAGCGACGAATCACACGGCGCATATAGACGATGGTCTCCTGCACCTCATAGCCCTTCGGCGGTTTGATCGCTTTGCCATTGCGAGGCGTGAGCACGTCTTTGATACCATCCAGCACAGGCAGTGCCGGTTCCACCGCTTGCACTGGTCTGCTCATACGAGCTAGCAGGCCACGGCGCAGCAGTTCTATCCCAAAACCGAGCGCGACCGCACCAACGCTGGCGGCAACTTTACGCGGCAAAGGCGAATTGTAGAGCACAGCCGGCAAGAACGACTGCAAGGGGACAATACTGGTCGGTGTATCTGTCAATTCGGCACCACACTGACGGCAATAGATATCCTCCACCGTATATTCGGAACGACACCTGGGACACTGCATCATATTCCTTCCTCCTCCTGAGGTCACATAACATTTACTTTTTTGTTCGGTTTTCCACTATCTCTGCAATTGCGTCTATGACGACTGCATTTTCCTCAATAGTATTATAAAAGTACGGAGAGAGACGTAACAAGCCCGGACGCGAATCGGTGATAATATTGCGAGCAATCAGGCTCTCCACAATCTCCTGGGGCTGTTCAAGCTCCAACATCACAATAGAATTGCGGCACTCAGGCTCGGCGGGAGCGCGGACGCCCCACCCCTTCTCGCGTGCTCTAGCAATGAGATCGTTCGTCAGGTAGCGCGAACGCTCGCAAATACTCTCCACACTGGCCTCAAGCACAATATCCAGCCCACCATTGGCCGCATAGACAGCTGCCATTGCAGGCGTTCCCATCTCGATGCGTGTTGCTTCGGGGCGGAACTCAAACGCCTCCACATTGAATTGAAACTGATCGCGATGCCCAAACCAGCCCGCTATCGTTGGCTGCAACGCCTGGATCAAGCCCTCGCGAATGTAGACAAAGGCCAGCCCCGGCCCACCCATGAGCCATTTGAGAGTCCCGGTGACCAGCACA
>JAICIM010000712.1 GCA_025928885.1 Ktedonobacteraceae bacterium
ACTTGCTAGAAAACATATCCCTATGGTACAATACGATTCGGGCGAGGACAAATGGGTCCCCGCCCGAACTTATGTCAGAGAAGAGAAAAGCACAACAGCTATGGAAATATCTTGGCTGGGCCACTCTTGTTTTCAGCTACGTGGCAAAAATGTTACACTCGTGACCGATCCTTTCTCTCCTCAGCAAGGCTCCTCTCAAGGGGAATCCTCCCAGCTGGGTAAGATTTCTGCCTCAATTGTTACAGTCAGCCATAATCATGCAGGTCATAATAATGTGGTGGCTGTGAGCGAGAACCCCTATGTGGTGAAGGGACCGGGAGAATATGAAATTAGCGATGTGCTAATTACAGGGGTCGCCTCGTATCATGATGAGAAAAAGGGGCAGGAGTACGGACGCAATACCATTTACGTGATCCATATGGATGGTCTGGTGATCTGCCATTTAGGAGATCTTGGTCATATTTTGCAAGAAGAGCAGTTGGAAGAGGTCGCGGATGCCGATATACTGCTAGTCCCTATCGGTGGCGAACATACGATTAATGCGACTCAGGCGGCAGAGATCATCAGCCAGGTGGAACCTCGGGTCGTCATTCCCATGCATTATCATGCTAACGGTGCTGAAATCCCGGCTCCCCTCGGCAAGTTTTGTCGAGAGATGGGCGTCGAGACCATCACCGCTCAACCCAGGTTCGTCGTAACTCGTTCTACTGTGCCAGCTGAAACGCAAATTGTGGTTCTCTCTCCACGTATTGCGTAATTGACGTGTACAACAACGTTTCATTATAAGATTGGTTCCTTATGCATAACGGCAAGGCTCCGTATAAGGAGGTTTCATTATGTCAAAATTTATCTTTGTGACTGGTGGCGTGGCATCGTCGGTAGGGAAGGGGATTAGCGTTGCCTCTCTGGGGCGTCTCCTCAAAAATCGCGGAGTCTCCGTCTCGCTCATGAAGTTGGACCCGTATATCAATGTTGATCCTGGTACGATGTCGCCGTATCAACATGGAGAAGTTTTTGTAACCGACGATGGTGCGGAGACTGATCTGGACCTGGGACATTACGAGCGTTTCACCGATGAACCCGCTTACCAGGCCAATAACGTGACAACGGGGCAGGTCTATGCCTCGGTCATCGGCAAGGAGCGACGCGGAGAATATCTCGGCGGCACTATTCAGGTCATTCCCCACATCACCAACGAGATTAAAGATCGCATCCACGCCGTTGCCCGCCGCTCCGATGCTGATGTCGTTATTGTTGAGGTTGGCGGCACCGTTGGCGATATCGAGGGCGAACCATTTTTGGAGGCCATTCGCCAGATGCGCAAAGATGTTGGGCGGCGCGATGTGCTGTATCTGCATGTAACATTGCTGCCCTATCTTGGCGCAACCCGAGAGCTGAAGACCAAGCCCACTCAGCATAGCGTCAAAGAATTGCTCCGAGTCGGCATTCAGCCCGATGTCATTGTCTGCCGCTCGGATTATCCCGTTAGTGACGAATTGCGCGAGAAGATCGCGCTTTTTTGTAATATCGAGGCACGCGCCGTCATTCCTCTGTTAACTGCTGATACCATTTATGAGGTGCCACTGGTTCTCGAAGAGGCCGGCCTGGGCGAATATCTGGTGCAGGAGCTTGGCTTGAAGAAGCAGGTGGTGCAGATGCAGGAATGGACCAACCTCGTTACCAGGATCAAGCACCCTCGCCCCGAGTTGACTGTCGGACTGGTTGGCAAATACGTCGAACTGCACGATGCCTATCTCTCCGTTGCGGAAGCGCTGGCCCACGCTGGCTGGTATCACGATGTGGATGTCCGCATCAAATGGATCAACTCCGAAGCGCTGGAAAAGATGGGGGAGACCGAGGTGCTGGAAGATGTGGCCGGCGTGGTGGTGCCGGGCGGTTTTGGACATCGTGGCATCGAGGGCAAGATCAAGGCGGCCAGCTTTGCACGTCGCAACAACGTTCCCTATCTGGGCCTCTGCCTCGGCATGCAGGTGGCCGTGATCGAATTCGCTCGTAATGTGCTGGGACTGGCCGAAGCCAACAGTACCGAATTTGATCCGCAAACGTCATATCCCGTCATCGATCTTATGCTCACCCAACGGCAGATCTCCGATAAAGGTGGCACAATGCGCCTGGGTAACTGGGTTTGCTGCCTGACCCCCGATACGAAGGCATATAAAGCGTATGGAGAGCCGATCGTCTTTGAGCGCCATCGCCATCGCTATGAGTTCAACAACGAATATCGCAAGCGCATGGAATCACGTGGTCTGGTTGTCAGTGGCCGTTCAGCCGATAATAGCCTGGTTGAAGTCATCGAGCTAAGCGAGCATCCCTGGTTTGTGGCGTCTCAGTTCCACCCCGAGTTCAAGAGCCGCCCGACGCGTCCGCATCCGCTGTTCCGCGATTTCGTTGGGGCATGCGTACAGCAGGCGCAATTGCAGCAGGAGAATGCAACGTTTAATTTAGAGCCGAGCAAAGTATTGCCCGATTCACGGGTAGAACTGTAGTCGGTTCACATTCCAAATGTTATAATAAAAATATTATGTTGTACTTGAGCCAATTGCTCGGCGCGGCTGTAGAAGATCAACAGCAGGTGCGAGCAGGTAAAGTCATTGATGTCTTGACTCCGGCAGCACAGGTAGGACAGAACACTGTGTCCTACCCTGATGCGCTGCTGATCGAGGGCGAAGAGGAGCAGCCTTTGCGGGTTCCTCTTGCGTCCCTGGAGCTACACGAGCATCTGATACGTTTGCAGGTGCCGATTGAGCACCTGCAACCTATCAATTCGGCTGAGTCGGAAGAGGTGCGTCTGGCACAGGATGTTCTTGATAAGCAGGTCATTGATATCGAGCACAAAAAAGCCGTACGCGTCAACGATATCTGCTTTGCGGATGATTGGCGTATTCTCGGCGTCGATCATAGCACTCTGGGCCTGATCCGCCGCCTTACCCCTGCCTGGCTCTTTGGCGCCAGAAATCACTCTGCCTCTTCACTGATCCCCTGGAATCGTATAGAATTAATCGGTACCCAGCAGCATCCAGAAGAGCAAGAGGAGCAGTTCCTCACAGAGACTCCATCGGGATCATATCGTGCGCTGAGCGGTCAGCTTGCTGATATGCACCCCGCCGATATCGCTGAAATTGTCCATCAACTCACTCC
>JAICIM010000610.1 GCA_025928885.1 Ktedonobacteraceae bacterium
AGTGGCTCTGGTCCGTGTTAAAAGCCTTGCCGCGCAATCCTTCGGGCGAGTATTACCTGACCGATCTGGTGGGGATTGCTGGTGCGCAGGAGCGCGTGATCGAGACCGTCACCGGCATGCTGGATGAGGCGATCGGCATCAATAATCGGGTGCAACTGGCGGAGGCCGAGCAGATGTTGCGGCGGCGTGTCCTGGAACGCCATATGTATGCTGGCGTGACGATTGTTGATCCCGCCACCACGTATATTGATGATGATGTACAGATTGGGATGGATACCATCATCTTGCCCGGGACGCTGCTATCGGGCAACACCGCTATTGGTTCGTCCTGTCGTATCGGCCCAGGAACGACGATTGATCAATCTGTGATTGGCGATCGTTGTATTATAAGCAATTCGGTTCTAGAAGAGGCCACACTCGAAGATGATGTCAGCGTTGGACCGTTCAGTCATTGTCGCCCTGGTGCCTATCTCGCACGTGGTGTACATATGGGGAACTTCGCCGAAGTGAAGAATTCGCGCCTCGGTGAGGGAGCCGCTATGGGCCACTTTAGCTATCTTGGCGATGCGACTGTTGGCGATCATACCAATATTGCTGCTGGCACCATCACCTCCAATTATAATGGATTGACAAAGCAGAAGTATCGCACAACCATTGGTTCTAACGCGTTTATTGGGTGCGACACAATTCTCGTGCCGCCCGTTGTCGTGGGTGATGGTGCGATGACCGGAGCTGGCTCTGTCGTCAATAAAGACGTTGCGCCGGATACGCTGGTTGTTGGCGTCCCCGCTCGTTTGTTACGTCCGCTACATCCTTCAGATGACTCTTCAGGTGAGCATGACGAGAAGGAGAAGGAGTAAAAAATTGCTATGGACGGCCCTGACATAGGAAGTATAGCCGCCGCAATAAGTCCGAACACTCCACAGATTACTGGGGAAGTGTGGTTGCAACTTATCATTTTGATTGTTGCCTTAATCCTTTGTGGATTTGCCTCCGCCGCTGAAACCGCTTTAACCTCTGTGAGCCGCATTAAACTCAAGAATTTGATCGAAGAGGGCGATCAACTGGCTCTGGAGATCGACAAGCTCCTCGCCGAGCCAAACACCTTTCTTTCAACAATCCTGGTCGTCAACAGCGTTGCGGTCATTGTCGCCTCTAGCATGGCAACCGTGCTGGCGCTTCAGTTCTCCGCAACCTGGGGCGAACTCATCTCTTCCGTCCTCATCTCCGTCGTGGTTTTGATCTTTTGCGAGATTACACCTAAAACCGCTGCGGTGCAAAATCCGCTGCGCTGGGCGCGTGCGTTGATCGGCCTCGTGCGTGGAGCGGCCTGGCTGTTGCGTCCCATCGTCTGGCTACTGGGTATCATCACGACCTCACTTGTTCGCCTTTTGGGTGGACAGGTCAAGCATAAGGGTCCATTCGTCACCGAAGAGGAGCTGCGCCTGCTGGTCACGGTCGGCGAGGAAGAGGGCGTGTTGGAAGAGGAAGAAACGGAGATGATTCATAGCATCTTCGAGTTCGCCGACACGACCGTGCGCGAGGTGATGGTTCCCCGCATCGATATGATTACCCTCTCCAGCGATGCCACAGTGACGGAGGCTGTTGATCTCGCGCTTCAGGGCGGCTTTTCACGTATCCCCGTCTATGAAGAGGAGATCGGCGTCGATGAGATTATCGGCGTTCTCTATACCAAAGATATGCTCAAACAGTTGCGCGAGGGCCACCATAGCTATCCCATTCGCGATCTTGTTCGTCCTGCGTACTTTGTTCCCGAAACGAAAAAGCTCGATGATTTGTTGCATGAGATCCGTCAGAATCGCGTTCATATCGTCATTGTTGTTGACGAGTACGGTTCTGTTGCCGGGCTGGTGACGATCGAGGATCTTGTGGAGGAGATTGTTGGCGATATTAAGGACGAATACGATCACGAGGAGAATTTGTATGAGAAGATCAACGAGTATGAGTATGTGTTCGACGCCAAGATTAATATCTACGATTTCAACGACCTGATGGATACGCATCTGGGCGATGAAGACTACGATACGCTTGGCGGCTTCGTCTATGCTCAACTCGATAAAATCCCCACCGCTGGTGATATCGTCACTTCTGAGGATACGACGTTTACTGTGCTGGCGACGCGCGGACGGCGCATCACGAAGATTCGTGTCGAGCGTGCCTCGCAAGAGGATGAGGCCGCAGCGCCGCTACGGCTGTTGCCAGCTCCAAAGGAGACAAATACGCCGCAAGAAGAGCAAGATTCCGTCTCATCGTCGTCTTATGAAATTCGAGGAACTGCATCATGAGTTTAGTGCTGCGCTCTTTGCCTCCCTCCGTTCGGGTTGTTGAGGTTGGCCCTCGTGATGGTTTGCAGAATGAAAAGGCGCAAATCCCAACGGAGCAAAAAATACAGTTTATCAAAATGCTGACCGAGGCGGGTTTGCCGGTCGTGGAGGCCACGTCGTTTGTCAGTCCTCGCGCTATCCCGCAGCTTCAGGATGCTGGTGCTGTGATGGCCGCCCTCGCCCCTTCTTCCCAGACACAGTACCCTGTGCTGGTGCCGAACTTGAAAGGGATGGAGCGTGCGCTGGCGGCTGGAGTGCGCTCCATTGCTGTTTTTACTGCTGCCAGCGAGAGCTTTACCCGGCACAATATTCGCGCTACTATTGAGGAGAGCCTGACGAACTTTCGCCCCGTGGTCGCGCTTGCCAGACAGGAAGGGATCGCGGTACGAGGCTATATTTCGACCGTCTTTGGCTGTCCCTACGAAGGGCGTGTTGATCCCCAGCGCGTGCTCTCTGTCGCGCGTGCTCTGCTCGATATGGGTGTCGATGAGCTTTCGCTTGGCGATACCATTGGTGTTGCGACCCCCAATCAGGTCGTCGATGTGCTTGATCTGCTAACCTCACAAGGGGCTATTCCCCTTGATCGTCTGGCGGTACATTTTCACGATACGCGGGGAACTGCTCTGGCAAACGTTCTGGTCGCTTTGCAGATGGGGATACATATAGTCGATGCAGCAGCGGGAGGCCTGGGTGGATGTCCTTATGCGCCTGGGGCAGCTGGCAATCTAGCAACCGAGGATCTCCTCTATATGCTGCACGGCCTGGGGCTTCAGACTGGCGTGGAGCTTGAAAAGGTGGTGGCGGCTACCAGCTTCATTGAGCCTTTCCTGGGGCATGCGCCAACGAGTAAATATTATCAGGCGGTACATTCGGCCTGCTAGTTAAGAGGAACGTTATGGCTCTCACACAACAGGATATTCAGCAGGCAATCAGGACGCTCGATCTGTCTGAACAGCCACTTTGCATCCATTCATCTCTGCGCTCGTTTGGCCCCATTGAGGGCGGAGCCGATGCGCTGCTTGATGGTCTGCTGGCGGTGGATGCGACCGTGCTTGTCCCTACATTTAGCGAGCAGTTTTTTGCAATTGCGCCGCCTGCCGACCCCCATTTGAGACCTGCTCGTAACGGCCTGGATGATCACGAGAGCTGGCCGGAAAGCGGTGAGCAACGGATCTACACGCCTGCAACGAGCGAGATTGACGACGATATGGGTGCTCTGCCCAGTGTTGTGCTTGCTCGTCCTGGGCGCGTGCGCGGCAATCATCCCTTGCAGTCATTTACCGCTATTGGGCCACTTGCAGATGCATTGATTGAGGGGCAACGGCCTTTACAGGTCTATATGCCGCTCAATGTGCTGGCTGAACTACGAGGCTCGATTATTTTGATGGGCGTAGGTTTGGAGCGTATGACGTTCCTTCATTTTGCTGAGCAGGAGGCCAGGCGAACGCTCTTTCGGCGCTGGGCAAACGATCCCGATGGTCAGCCAATGATGGCTGCTGTGGGTAGCTGCTCCGAAGGGTTTGGCAATTTTGCGTCAGTGCTTGCCCCTTTGCAACGTGAAATTCAGGTCGGCCAGAGCGCGTGGCAGATCTTTCCGGCCAGAGAAACCCTTAGTGCAGCAGTAGCAGCCATTCGTGCTAATCCATTGCTCACCCACTGCTCGGACCCTGCCTGTAGCCGCTGCAACGACGCTGTGCAGGGTGGGCCGCTCCTGGCAGAATAAATCATAGCGCCTCAGTTATTATGGATTTTCCTTTTAAAAGTAGTATGGTCATTTCGTAGTTGCGGGGGGGGGGGGGGGGGGGGGGGGCCTGGGCGAAGAGGAGGCCGGGCAGGCGACGAGGCGCACAAATAGGGAGATATAGTTTGGATGTATTGGGTAGTGGGGGGGTGAGAGAGAGCAAGAC
>JAICIM010000239.1 GCA_025928885.1 Ktedonobacteraceae bacterium
AGTGCCAATCTCAAGCTGGACGATCCGATGACCGACAACAATAAGGGCGTCGGTTGGACGACGAATAGCAATTGTAAGTTCGCAAGTGATGGCTATCATGCCAGCGAAGCGCAGACCAATGTGTATTATACCTGCCCTGCGCTGAAAACGAACTATAAAGATTTCACTTATCAGGTGACGATGAACGTGACGAAAGGATCGGTTGCCGGGATTACGTTCAGAGGCGATGAGAACGCTAGAAAATACTATTCGTTCATTTTCGATCAGGACGGTAACTACATCCTGTTCCTGTATACTCAGGACGGGCAGAAGCCACAGACATTGCACGATGGTACGGCGAGTAACTTCAATGCTCATCAGGCGAACGATCTTGGCGTCGTTGCACGTGGCAATCAGATCAAGTTGTACCTGAACAAGCAGGAGTTGACGACGCTCAGCGATAGTACTTTTAGCAGTGGTCAGGTTGGGACTGCTGTCTATAATACGGATGGACCCGTCGAGGCCGTCTTCAGCAATGCGAAGCTCTGGCAGTTGTAGTCTTTATAGGCGCTTGACAGCAGCAATCACCGGGGTGTAGCCGCAAGGCTGCGCCCATTTTTTTATTAGTGTGTCTATTTCACAACCGAGTTGTGAGGAACATTGCAGAATCGTTACCGGTTTTTACCTATACTATTACCATGCCCTATAGTATGATAGCGACGCAATAAATATTTGGAGGAAGGGCAAGGGTTGTGCCAGGAGATTGTACTTCCTCAGTTGTGTAGTCAAGGAGAAAGACACCGATGAATCACAATCCCACCTCTTATGGTGGTAACCAGGATGGGCAGCCGCCTCAAACATACCAGGAGACGGTGTATGCGTCGAACCAGCTTGGCTCGAATCCGAATAATTATCCCAACTATCCCCCCAATCCCTATGGAGCGCCGCCACCATCATCGCCCGGTGCTGCGCCGATTGATCCCTATGGTGTACCGCCAACGGTTGCGGCCAATCCGGCCTCGAATCCCTATGGCGCACCACCGCCAGCGAATCCATATCCCTATCCCAATCCGGCCCCGAATCCCTATGGCGCACCACCACCATCCAATCCCTATATCAATAATGCGCCGCCACCTAATCCCTATTCCTATCCGGCTAATGGAGCGCCACCGGCTTATCCCACGCCACCGCCGCCTGCCCCTCGTCCGTCAGGGAACAAGACGCTGTTGATCGTGCTGGCGGTGCTGGTTGTGCTGGGTGGACTGGTGGCCCTTATCGGCGTCTCGGCCCGCAACAGTCAGATTGCCACTGATAATGCGCATGCCACCGCTACAGTGAATGCCGGAAACAAGGCAACGGCAACCGCGCAGGTGAATGCCACTGCCACTGCAGCTGCTTCAACCTATCCGTTTAGCAGTAAGCTTACGTTGAGCGATCCGCTGAAGGATAACAGCAAGGGCGTCGGTTGGTATGAGGATAAAGGCTGTAAGTTTGCCTCTGATGGGTATCATATCATGGAAACCACTGCTAATGTCTATTATACCTGTCCGTCGAAAAACACGAATTATAGCAATTTCACCTATCAGGTCTCAATGAACATTATTCAGGGCAATCTGGCCGGTATCTCTTTTCGAGGCAATGAGAATCAATACAAGTATTATACGTTTGTTTTTAGAAAGAGTGATAGTACATACTGGTTGCTTCTGTATACCGCGAAAGGTGTAGAGCCACAGACGCTCGATAAGAATTCGACCTCGTACTTCAACGGGACGGGGACCAACCAGCTTGGCGTGGTTGCGCGTGGCAGCAAGATTACGTTGTACGTCAATGGGCATCAGTTGACCTCGACTACTGATAGCACGCTGACCAGTGGGCAGATCGGCACCGTCGTCTACAATGGCGAAAGTCAGGGTTCTACCGTCGAGGCCGTCTTCTCTGATCTCAAGCTCTGGCAGTTATGATACGGTGAGCATAATCATGCAGCAAGTGGGCATATCGAAAAGGTATTGCCCACTTTTTTTATGCTTTGGAAACCTCATTATTGAAAAGAGGTGGTGGCTACTGTCTTTGCTTATGAGATAGAATAGAAATAGTCGATACCACTTTAATCTGGCCGCAGTAACATCGTTAATCTCCCTTGAGATCAATAAGGAGACTGATGTGAAGACAGAAAAGAAAGATACGGTGATCGAGCATCTGGATGTACTTATTGTAGGAGCTGGAATCTCCGGGATCTGTACAGCCTATTATCTACAGAAGCGCTGCCCACAGAAGCGATTTGCGCTTTTTGAAGGCCGCCAGGCAAGCGGGGGAACGTGGGATTTGTTCCAGTATCCAGGAGTGCGTTCCGACTCTGATATGTACACGCTTGGATATAGCTTTCGCCCGTGGCGGGATGTCAAGGTGATTGCCGATGGGGCATCCATCTTGCAGTATTTGCGTGAAACGGCGGCGGAGTATGGGATTGACCAGCACATCAGGTTCAACCATCAGGTATACCGTACTACCTGGTCCTCTGCCGATGCTCGATGGACAGTTGAAGCAGTATGTGGGTCTGAGCCAAAGATCGTTACCTGCAATTTTCTTTGTATGTGTACCGGCTACTACGATTACGAGCAGGGATATACGCCTGTACTGCCCGGGATCGAACATTTTACCGGACGCATCGTCCATCCTCAGCACTGGCCTCTTGATCTCGATTATAAAGGAAAACAGGTGGTGGTCATCGGAAGTGGGGCAACCGCAGTGACGTTAGTTCCTGCGCTGGCTGAGCAGGCAGCGCATGTTACAATGCTTCAGCGCTCCCCCACGTATATTGTTGCACGTCCAACGAGCGTAGACAGGGGCCGAGGAATATACCGCTTCCTTCCTGCCTGGCTGGCCTATCATGTGGCACGCTGGCAGTCAATTCTGTTTGGTATCTACTTCTATACTCTGACAAGACGGCGACCTGAAGTGGCGAAAGAACAACTTCTATATCAGGTGCGCCAGCAGCTTGGCGACTCCTATGACATCAAGACCCATTTGACTCCTGCGTACAATCCCTGGGATCAACGACTATGTTTGGCTCCAGATGGGGATTTCTTCACGGCAATCAGATCAGGCAACGTATCGATTGTCACAGACCAGATTGAGACCTTCACCGAGCAGGGCATTAAGCTCCGTTCCGGCGATGATCTGGCCGCAGACATTATTGTGACCGCCACAGGGCTGACGATGAAGATCATGGGCGGGGTGCAACTCGTCGTCGATGACGTTCCTGTGGATCTGGCAAAGACGCTTATCTATAGAGGTATGATGTACCGTGATGTCCCCAACCTTGCCTTCATCTTTGGTTACGTCAACGCCTCCTGGACGCTGAAGTGCGAACTCATTACGCAGCGCCTGTGCCGGATCTTGAACTACATGGATCGTCATGCCTACATCCAATGCACCCCACGACTTGAAGATCAGGCCCCCGCCGAAGAACCAATGCTGGCGGAACTTACTTCGGGCTACATTCAACGCGCACGAGATATGATGCCTCGTCAGAGTTCCAACAATCCCTGGAAGATGCATCAGAACTATCTGCGTGATGTATGGAGCTTGCGTTTGAACCAGGTGAATGACGGAACGATGAAGTTTACGCGTCGCGTCGATCAGGCACGATAGGAGGCGATGGTGAAAAAGGTGATGCCGCACTTCCACGAGAAGAGGACATCACCCGAGCCTGCCTCGATTGAGGTCCGTTCGCTGCAATAGTGTCTCTTACAGGCATGACCATATATTTACGAGTGAAAATATATGGTCATGCCTGATTGCTTCTGTTAGACGATGCCGAGACAGCTTTCAAATGCCATCCTGGTCGCCTCGCTTTCCCCTACAATGACGGCTAGATCTTCCACGTATCCCTGAATGTTTTGCTGACGTTTGGCGATAAAGTCGTGCCGCGAGGCGACCGATAATCCTTTGATTGCCTGCTCCGCTGATTCATACTCCAATGCGATCAGCTCTCTGATTCGGGCAATCTCGCTCTTATTCTCAGCACTGTACATGGAAAGTATCCCTCCTCAGTTGTCTAATGATGCAAGTAAGGTCGCTGCTGTATTGCCTGATCCTCCGCAAAGAGATACAGTAGCGCTAGATGGTATGGTATGATACACATCTGTATGCTCCAAGTTTATCTCTCCTCTTGAGTAAAAACTACTATAAAAACTACCAGCTATCTGACAGTCTGTTACCAGTTGGTTTGCATTTCTTTTCTTAGTGACTTAAAAAATGTACAGGCCAATAGAGAGGAATGGTAGAAGGCTGATATGCAAATAAAAGGGGGCGATAGTGGAGAAGGCTTGCCCATCGACAGATCGCACGACGTTGTGCGACTCTAAGAGCAGCGAGAACGTTCTCGCTACTCTTATCATAATAGTTCTCTCCAAATCGATGTGTGAATAGTACATCCCATCGCGTTTTATCGCTCGATAGCTTTTCCACGTACTATGCGCACAAGAGACCAGGCAGAGGGTAGGAGCAGGCTAGCCGCAACAAGCTTGATCAGGTCTGGTACAAAGAAGGGGAGCATACCTGTAGCAAACGCTTTTGGTAGATCACCATGCAACCAGCAGGTGAGCCAGGTGAGGCCGATGAGATAGATTGCCAGCAGGCCGGGCAACATGGCCCAGATTGCGGTTGTGTAGTGCCGATCCAGTTGGCGCTCACAGCCCCAGCCGATTAGTAAGGCCGCGACGGGGTAAGAGAACAGGTAGCCAGCGGTTGGTTGTGTCAGCAGATAGACAAAGCCGCCACCATTTACGAAGACGGGCAAGCCTGCTGCACCCTCCGCGAGAAAGAGGAGCATCGTTAAAGCTCCTCTTCTACTTCCCAATGTTGCGCCTAAAAGCATCACGGCAAATGGTTGCATTGTAAAGGGGACGTAGGGGGAGAAAAGATAAAAGCTCATGCGCGAACTCAGGGCTAGCAGGATACTCCCGGCAATGATCAGTGTGATATCGCGGGCGAGCATACTCGCTCGTTGATGAGGTATAGGAATAATTGTATCGACAATGGTTGTTGCTGTAATCGCCATAGGGTAAAAACTCCTTTCACCATAAAGAAATACATTGAGAGCATATGTGCATTACGACCGGGCGTCAGGTACACATGTTATCTCTTCGTTGATTGGATGCTCTTCTAATTCAAAGCCCAGGTCTGCAATCATCTGCCATGTTTCTTGATAATCCTGTCCGGGTTCTGTGAGATAGCCCGAAACAAAGACCGAGTTGGCCACATAGAGCGCGAGCGGCTGTAAACTGCGGAGATAGCGCTCACGAGCCGCTGAGAGGCGAACCTCCTGTCCTGGATTGAGCAGACGGACCAGACAGAGGATACGCAAACAGTCGTTGGGACTCAAGGACTGCCTGTAGTGCTCAAAAGGGGTGCCTTTGATGGCGAATAAGAAATTAACCGGGATCGATTGAGGCTCCAGTTCACGCAGGGCCAGCGCGATATCGATGATATCCTCTTCGCTTTCTCCCTGCCCGAAAATCGCGCCTGAACATAATTTCAGGCCGGCACGACGTGCGGCCCCAAGCGTCTCGATACGATCCTGATAGGTATGGGTCGTGCAGATCTGAGGGTAGTACTGCTCACTGGTATTGATGTTGTGGTTATACTGCTCTACACCCGCTTCATAGAGCTGCTGAGCCTGCTCTTCCGAAATCAAGCCCAGGCTACAGCAGCAGGCGATCCCCACCTCTGCTCTGATGCGACGGACGGCCTGAGCGATAAAATCGATCTCGCGCTGAGTCGCTCCACGTGTGCTGATCACGATGCAATAGCGGCGACATCTGGCCTGTTTCGCAACGCGAGCCTGTTCAAGCAAACGCTGCATACTGACCATCGGGTAGCGCTTAATGTCGGCGGTCGAGATGCGTGATTGAGAGCAATAGTGGCAATCTTCGGGGCAGAGGCCGCTTTTGGCATTGATGAGCATATGGAGATGCACGCGTCTGCCACAGAAATGTTCTCGTACACGAAACGTCGCGCTGAGCAGATCCAATATGTGGGCATCGGGACAGTGCAAGATCGCCTGACATTCTACGCGTGTGAGAACTTCGCCTACAATGGATTTGTCCGCCAGTGCTTGAAAAGCGTGATCATGATCCATAATAGATAGACCTCTTTCGTTGAGTGAACCTTCTGTCATGTGGATTCATTGTGCTGCCGGAAGTGGTGCCTGGCCGGGTGCTTTCTGTCTTGCAACCATGTATAGCAACCGACCGAGAACGAGCGCAAAAGCCATGATAATCGTTGCAAACCCCACATATTGGGCAAACCTGACCCGCTCGGGCAACATAACAAATCTCGGGGGCTGCCAGCGATATTTTCTCCGCTGAGCCAGGTTGATAATTCTGGCTTGCGCAAGAGAAGGTTGGGTAGATTGCAGTTCGATTGTATATTGCTGTGCGAGAAAGCGGAGCCAGACCCGTTGGAGAGATGCGTGATAATCGGCTGGCATGTAATAGTTCTGGAGATTGCCTACCAGTTCTCGCTCAAGAGCATGAGCCGCATCTTCATTGGTTGGCGGAAGCAAATAATGCGCGATTTGTTGTTCAATTCTTTGGGGCGAAAACGCTGAATGGGCCTCTTCCATCAGTTAGTCCCTCTGTTTCTATACATAGTGCGCAACCTGTTGAGCGTGCGCGATAGCATGGTCCGTACCGCCCCCTCGCGTTTGCGCACAACGGCAGCAATTTCTACACAATTGAGGCCGCAGCCGAAATGTAATTGGAGGACTTCTTGCTGCTTTGCGGGAAGGCTTTGCACGAAACTATGCAGATGATGGTATGTCTCCTTCTGTAGCAGCACGGCTTCGGGAGTATTGCGCTCGTCAGCGATGACCTCGCTCTCCTGCTGAAAGGGGTTCGTCTGCTGGCGACGGGCGAGGCGTTTATGAAAATCGATCACTTTATGGCGAGCGACCGTCCAGAGCCAGGCTCGTTGCTCGTCCTCGCTCCTTGATGCGAGCGTGTGTTCGTGTTCAAGAAGCGCAAGAAACACTTCTAAAAGGAGATCTTCCGCATCCTCTCTCGTCGAAACATGACGGCAGACATAGGAGAAAAGCTTCGCCGCGTACCGCTGATACAAGCAAGCTGGCAACGAATACTGCTCTTCATAGGACAATGCTGGTCTTCGGAACATCGTAATACTGTACCCATATCTTCCACTTAAATGTGTACTCTCTTCAGTTCTTCATTCTATGCAACGACAGAGAGGCAGAAGTGTTACATTTTTTTGTTGAGGAGATAAGATAGCGGCGATGGTTCTTGACAGGTGAGATATTCTTGTACATGATGAACACTTTCTATTGAGACGCCCTGATGAGTTAGCATCTTCCACCAATCGTTAACTCATCGATCAATACATGTTTATCCTCTTGCGCTCCGAACATATCGTTGCGGGGCTATTTCTGTTGCTCACTTCCCTCGTGCTCCCCCTTTTTCTTGTTATCATCAATTATTCGATAAGGTTGTTAACAGAAAAAGGAGCTTTTGATAATCTTTATGGAAGAAATGACGCAAACAAAACAGGCTGGTTCATTCTGGCGCAATGGCGATTTTTTGTTGCTCTGGAGCGGGCAGGTAGTTTCTACGCTGGGCAGTAGCGTTTCTGAACTGGCGCTGCCGTTGCTGGTGCTTGCCCTGGTACATTCCCCCGCTCAGGCCGGTCTGGTGGCTGCCATCCAGATGGTCCCCTATCTCCTCTTTAGTTTGCCGGTTGGGGCATTGATAGATCGCTGGGACCGCAAGCTGGTAATGATTGTCTGCGATCTTGTGCGCTGGCTGGTGTTTGGTTCAGTGCCGCTGGCTTTTGTGCTGGGACATCTCACGGTCGCTCAGTTGTATCTCGTGGCCTTTCTTGAGGGGACCGCTCGTGTGCTGTTTGAGCTAGCACAGATCTCGTCGCTGCCACGGGTGGTGCATCCTGCACATGTGCCACGTGCCTATGCGATGGGCGAGGTGACGACCTATCTGGCTTCGCTGCTTGGTCCCAATCTGGGAGCGCTGGTGATCAGTCTGGCGCGAACCACGATCGTTGGCGCAATCCTCGCCTACCTGATCGATAGCATCTCCTATCTGGTTTCGGCCCTTTCGCTCGGCTGTATTCGCACTTCATTTCAAAGCGAGCGTGCGCCGCTGCAAAAACGCTCGCTCTGGAAGGAGATGGTTGAGGGGCTGCGTTTTCTGTGGCAACAACGGCTGTTACGGATGCTGGCGCTATTGACGATGAGCGTGAATTTCTTCCAGGCCGGGATCAGGCTTGATGTCATCGTGCTGGTACGCGATCAGTTGCACCTCAATACCCTGCTGCTGGGCCTGATTCTCAGCGCCGACGGCGTTGGTGGTCTGCTGGGTGGGCTACTTGCGCCGTGGCTCAAAGAGCGTTTACGGCTGGAGCAGATCGTGATCGGCTCGTTGCTGATCTGGAGTGTTGCTGCGCTGCTGGCGACTCTGGCAAGCTCAGCGGTGCTGTTGATCGTCAGTCGGGCTATGGTTGGGCTGATCTGGCCTGTGTATGCTGTTGCGATCGTCTCTTATCGTCTCTCGCTTGCCCCCGATGAACTGCAAGGGCGCGTCAATAGTTCGTTTCGTCTGCTCACCTTTGGCATCGAGTCGGTTGGAGCTGCGGTCGGTGGTGGACTGCTCGTTGCTATCGGGCCGCGCTTCTCGCTGGGTATGGTTGCGGTTGGTCTGCTGTTGAGCACGATTGCGGTAGGTTATACTAACTGGCGAGGGGCCAGATAGGGCAAATCTGGGAAGGTACGGGAACGTGCCTTCCCAGCGGCAAGGTAGCATGTAAATTATTGGCCCTGTGCAGCGTGTTACTCTTGTCGAAATAAGAGCAAAAGCCACATCCATTCACTACCACGATCAGGATGCACGCTCTTGCAAGCCCACTAGAATGCATCAGGAGATTGTTGATGTCCCGTTTCGCCTCGTTCTCAACGCGATCCGCGCATGCCGGTCGTGGCCCCGCGCGTCCTTCCGCCTCGCGCCCACTGACGCCACCTATTTATCAAAGTACCGTCTTCGCCTATGAACATCTGGAAGACCTGGATACGCTCAATCCCGATAAACATAGCCATAGCTATTATCGCTATGGCACGCCAACGCACGAAGCTCTGGAGGGAGCTATGTGCGAATTGGAGGGTGGCGAGGAGGCGGCGCTTGCGGCCTCTGGTACGGCGATCCTGACGGCTATTGCCTTCACGCTGGCCGGTGCGGGCGACTACTTTGTTGCAGATCGACACATATATGGTGGCACGTACGCGTTTTTGACAGAGGAGTTGCCACGCCTCGGCATTCAGACGCGACTGGTGGATGCCTGCGATCTCGACGAGGTGGGTTATGTGCTGCAGCAGGGGGCGAAGGCGTTCTTCGTTGAGGCCATCACCAACCCGACCATGCGCATTTGCGATTTGCCCGCGCTCTGCACGTTGGGGCAGCGCTATGCTGTGCCGGTGATTGTCGATGCCACGTTTGCCTCTCCCG
>JAICIM010000173.1 GCA_025928885.1 Ktedonobacteraceae bacterium
ATTATTGGTTCAGAAGATCGCAACGTTCATGTCCTCAGCAACGATGGGAAGCTGAAATGGCGCTATTTCACCGAACATCGGGTGATTGCCATCGATGCCTATGATCTCGATCACGATGGAGCTATGGAGGTGCTGGCGGGCTGTGGCGACGGCAAACTCTATGTGTTAAGCGCTCAGGGCGATCTGCTCTGGTCTTATCAAACAAACGATCGTATTCGTGTGGTGCGGGCCGAAGATATCGACGATGACGGCCATGTTGAGATTGCGCTGGGGTCGGAGGATCGTCTGGAACTGTTAAGCGTCATCGATCAGGAGGAGGTGAGCGAGCAGATAGCGGTATGCTGGCAGGCGCTCTTGCAAGATCGCAACGCCGATGATGTTATCACCACACTGTTGACGCAGCAAAATCCGCTGCTTCGCGCCTTCGCACTGCGCAAATTTGCTGAACGAGCGAATTTTGCCGCCAGCGATATGTTGACGCTCAAAGATCTTGTCAAAGATGGAGCACGGCAGGTGCGTTTATCGCTGACATATGCTGTTATCCACCGCTATTCCGTCGATCCCGAACAGGCTACCGCGCTCCTCAATCAGCTTTCCACAAGCTGGGATCGTGCGTTACGCGTGGCTTTTGTCGCCCAACTGCCCGCATTAACGCAGCAAAACTGGGAGCTGGGCCTCGAATATCTCGAACGCTTTCTGCGCAATCAGGATCGCTTCGTGCGCCGTGCCGTTATCCGCCAGATCACGCAACTGATCCCCACGGTTCCGAAATCATTGCCCGATGCCCTGTTCCAACTGGTCCTGCTGGGCCTCAATGATGAGGAGTCCAGATGGATTCGCCAGGAGTCTGCACGTGCGTTTGCTCGCTTCCTGGACAGATACCATAAGAAGATCATCCTCTATCTCTACTATTTTATTACTAATTGTGGGCATCATGAAATTTTGCATCTTATTGCTTTCTATACACGAAACCCACAGGCGGCACGCCTCTTCAGCGCGATGTCCGCGCTGTTGACACATCTCCATGAAGCGAATACACAGAGTCGCATTGATGATGTGGTGAACGGCGTTCTCGAAGCGCTGGCCGAGATCAGGACGCTTGCATATGGTCAGGATAGCTGGTTGCTCTATCGCGAATTTGCACGCCTGCTCTCGCTGCATACGATCGAGGACATTGCCGACTATCAATGTGGCCTGCACCTCAATCAATTTAGTCCCCACAACGAATATGTGCCGCTCACGCTCCATATTCTGGAACGCTTCGACATCATCACGCGCCTGCTCACCATCTATCTCCATCGCACCGCGCTCAACGATCAGTTGAACAGTCTGCTGGAGGCCAACGCCGCTATTGAGCACCTGCAAGAGTATCTGGAGCAGCAATATGCTGGCGCTTTACCTGGAGAAAATATCGTGCGCTTGCCAGATCGCAGGCTGTTCGAGATTACCTTGAAACAGTGGTCGGCGACGATCAAGACGGCATTTGGTGAGCTAAGTGGCCGTCCAGACCTGCATGCAACGTTGAAAACAACCAGTGCTAGGCGTGAAGAGGAGGTGACGGTCCAGCTCCTGATCAGCAACCGGGGACGCAGCTCGGCCAATCAGGTCAAAACGACGCTGCTTGATAGTGGCGATTTCACCGTCATCGGTCCCGATTCACTGGAGATCGGCCCCATTTTTCCCCAGGAAGCGGTTGAAGCTGAATTCACGATTCGTCCCCGGGATGTCGCCACGCTGCTCATTCTTGCTTTTGAGACCGTTTATTATGAAGAGTTCGTTAACGGCAAGAGCGATTCCCCTATGAAATGGCTGCCATATGAGGGACATCTGGAACTGACCGCGCCTCCCCAGGAGTTCAAACATATTCCCAATCCATACTCGACAGGCACGCCCACGCGCGATAAGAACATGTTTTATGGCCGCGCCAACGATATCGCCTTCCTCAAGGATAACCTGACCCGTACAGAGGCCAAAAGCGTCATTGTTCTTTATGGGCAGCGCCGCTCGGGGAAGACCACGCTGCTGCGTCATCTCGTCAACACCTCAGTTCTGGGCGAACACATTCCCGTGCTGATCGATATGCAGGAAGAGGAATACAAGATCACCGTCAGCAAATTTCTCTACCATGTCGCTCATTATATCTATCAAGCGTTGCGGAAAAAAGATATGCAGCTGCCACGCCCCGAAAAAGCCGAGTTTACCTCTGATCCGACCTTTGCCTTCAATCTCTTTTTAGATGAGGTCGAGGCGCATTTGAGCAGTCAGAAAATCGTACTGCTGCTGGACGAATTCGAGGTATTGGAGACGCAAGTTGAGAAGAAACAGTTGGAAGCGGAAATATTTCCCTATTTGCGTAGTTTGATGCAGCATCGACAGAGCTTGAATTTTGTGCTGTCGGGAACCCATGAAATGGGCCAGCTGCTCCGAGGCTACTGGTCTGTCTTCTTCAATATCGCGCATCATCACCGGCTCTCGCGGCTGGCCCCACAGGACACCGAGGATTTGATCACTCGTCCGGTGGCCGGATCTCTGGAATATGAAGCACACGCGATACAGAAGATTCGGATGTTGACGGGCGACCAGCCATATCTGATTCATCTGGTCTGCCGCTCGTTGATCGATCTCTGCAACAGCCGGCACAAAGCGTATGTAACGATTCATGATGTGAATACGGTGCAACAAGATGTGATGCAGACGGGGCAATTTCACTTCGATTGGATCTGGGACCAGATCACGGTTGAGGAACGGATGGCGCTCTCAGCGATTGCTGAGGGGCGCAAAGAAGGGGAGCGGCTTATCTCGTTCTCTGAAATCGAGGATCTTTATCGTCAATACCATCTGCCGCTCAAGCGTGGTGTGCTGCTGGCGGCAATCAAACGGCTGGCGGATCTCGATGTGGTCGAGGACGATAGTACTCAAATGGCTCCTGAGAGGAAGCGGTATCGTATATCTGTAGGTTTAATTGGAAAGTGGTTGCGAAAGGAAAAAGCCCTTGAGTCGCTACGCCAACAACTAACTTAGCCTGAAAAGAGGTGGAGGGGCAGAGCTGCTCCACCCCTCCACCTCTTTACTCGCACACTACCAATATGAAGGAGAGCTACTGTGCTTGAATTGGTTCGCATCCTGGGGAGCATTATCCTCATTGATCTGGTGTTAAGTGGGGACAATGCGTTGGTAATCGGTGCCGTTGCCTCTAGCCTGGGATCAAACCTGCGCCGGGTTGCTTTCGTCGTAGGCGGTGGAGGTGCTATTGTCACTCGTATCTTACTCACCTACTTTTTTACAATTTTGCTCCAGGTTCCCTATGTAGAAACTGTCGGAGCTGTTTTTCTACTGATTATTGCTGTGCGGCTTCTCTTACAATCACCGGAGGAGCAGAGTGATAGTAACCTTCTTTTTCGACGAGAGCGCAACAACGGTTTGACACGGTTTATGAAGCGGCATCATGCGTTGATGGCAATTCTCACTATTTTTATTGCCGACGTGACAACGAGCCTGGACAATATCGTGGCAATTGCCGCTCTGGCTCGCAACAACACCCTCTTGCTCATCACCGGCCTGCTGCTGAGTGTGACATTATTGTTGATCGGGAGCGCCATCATAGCTCACCTCATCGAGAGGTTTCCCTGGCTGATTCTGATCGCCTCGGCGATTCTGGCGCTGACGGCAGCTCAATTGATTATTCAGGACAACAACTTCCTCGACCTGCTTCCTCGGTGGATAGAACCGACGATTTATGTGGCCGTCATAGTAGGAATGTGCATTCCTGGCTTCTTCTGGCTGCGTAATTATATCAATACTATAGCCAGGTAATAGCGGCCCAACGAAAATCATTGTGTACTGTCACGATTCTGGCACACTTTTCTCCCCGGGGACATACCACGTCTATTACAGTATAGGCAGAAGAAGGATGTGGTAGTCACGTCCCCGGTTTCCTGAGCTTTGGGAAGCGAGAAGTGTATGATGAGCGTGCAAGCAGAGAGAATGATATTACAGGGGAAGCGCAACGGTCCCTATAGACTGCAACGCCAGCTTGGAAATGGCGGCTCCGCGCAGGTATATCTGGCGACCCATATCCAGTCTGGTCGTCATGTTGCCATCAAAATTGTACGTCGGCCCGGCTCTGATGCCGCAATCAAGCAATTGTACAACGAGGCACGGATCTTGCCGCGCCTGCATCATCCCCATATTGTTCGCATGCTGGATTTTGATAGCACCGAAACGTTTTCGTTTCTGGTTATGGAATATGCCCTGTGCGGAACGCTGCGCCAGCAGTATACGATCGGCACGCAGCTGCCGTTCTCGACCGTTGCCCACTACGTTCAGCAGGTCGCGGCGGCCCTCCAGTACACGCATTCGTTCGGTTACATCCATCGCGATGTCAAGCCGGACAACCTGCTCTTGACGCTGGATGGCCTGGTTCAACTGAGCGATTTTGGTATCGCCACAACGGCCTATTATGCTGACCGCATCCATGATAAATTTGGGACCGCACCCTATACCGCGCCCGAGCAGGCGGATGGGAATCCGTGCGCTGCCAGTGATCAGTACTCGCTGGCTATCGTTGCCTACGAGTGGCTCAGTGGTCATCCACCATTTGCCGGAACGACGCCGGAAATTATCTGGCAGCATCATATGGCGAAGCCGCCATCGCTTGCCAGTCGGGGAAGAATTGTTCCCCGAGCAGTTGAGCAGGTGATACAACAGGCGCTGGCAAAAAATCAGCTTCAGCGCTTCGAGAACGTGATGCAATTCTCGCACTGGTTCACCTGGGCTGTGCAACAACCGATTTGTCCTGAGCAAGCACGGGTGGTGGAGAATATTGCGATGAGCAGACCCACTCTGAGAAGGACGACGAGAAATGTCAGCTCACCAACTCAGAACCTGCCACAAACAGAGCGAACGATCTTCTCTCATTCGGCGCTTCAGGGGGATAGGCCGATGATACGCCAGAAATCACGCCTCTCCAGTTAACAGCTATCGCTCATATCCCCTGAATTCGCTGAATATATCTGCATAAGGCGCGTCTAAATTGATAAGTTTCTTTTTTCTGTGATGGGTAAAATAATATCACGAGCAGTTATTGAAAAGATATATTGTATCAAATAAGGAGACCGCATGAATGTAACCATATCACAGCAACAGCTTCGCCAACAGTTTCGTTTCAGGCTGACTGATCCTGGTCGAGGGCTGCTGCACGTGTTAGGTGCCTACGATGCCTGGTCCGCGCGTTTGATGGAATGGGCCGGCTTTGAAGCGATCTATATGTCCGGGTTTGGTGTGGCAGCTTCTGCCTGTGCGGTCCCCGATCTTGGCCTGATCACAATGTCAGAGATGGCGCAACGTGCGGAGGCGATGTGTAGCGCTGTGCGTGTCCCCGTTATTGCCGATGCCGACAACGGCTATGGCGGCGTCAACAATGTGCGTCGCTGCGTGCAGCACTACGAGCGAGCAGGAGCAGCAGCTTTGCAGCTAGAAGATCAGGTCTCGCCCAAGCGCTGCGGACACTTTCCTGGTAAAGAGATCATCAGTCGCCAGGAGATGGTTGCCAAAATCAAGGCGGCCCGCGCTGCTCGCTGCGATGAGCAACTGGTGATCCTGGCGCGAACGGACGCCAACGCCGTTGAAGGGATCGAGTCCACGCTTGAGCGAGGGTGGGCCTATCTCGAAGCCGGGGCCGATGCCCTGTTGATCGAGGCCCCTCGCTCCCTGCACGAACTGGAAAAGATCAGCCATGCCTTCAGCGGCAAGATCCCGCTCGTCTACAACATGGTGGAGAGCGGCCTGTAGCCGCAGCTCTCGACGCAGCAATTAGAGGAGTATGGCTTTCGGCTCGTCCTCTATTCCACGAAGGTACTCCTCGCCGTCACCACCCATCTGTGTACCATGCTTACTCAGCTAGCAAAGCAGCCTATAGCCACGCTCCCCGCCCTCCCCTTCGAGGAATTTCTCGATCTCATTCGCTTGCAGGATTATCAGGAAATAGAGGATAAAAGGGAAAAATAAAGTTGTACAGACATGATTTCACGTCCCATTTATCCTGATTTATCCATAAAACGAGAAATAGATGAAATCAGCACTCTATGAGAGATACGATTGATTAGAGATTAAAATGAAATGGATGAATCAAGGATAAATGGGACGTGAAATTATGTCCGTACAGGTCGGGTAACGCGGTTATTTCACCTCAAGTAGAATCGCAACATCTCTCGCGCCCAACGTCAGAGTGGCGGTCACCGTTTTCTCAGTGAGCAGATTGTGATAGCGCCGCTCCGCAGGAAGTGCGATCTGCACGCTCTCGGCGTTGTGGTTGAGCAGGAAGAGCAGTGTCCCCTGTTCGGTATTGCGGCGCGTCACCTCTACCCCGGAAGGAGTTTCAAGCACGGACGAGACCTGTTGTTCATCCAGCAAGCGAGCGTAGAAATCGTGCAGGAAACGCTCCTCTGGTTCGCTGGCGATGTAGTACGCGGCTCCTTTGCCAAAGCTGTTGCGCGTGACCACTGCTGACCCGCATAAAAGTCTGAACCATAGGTTGCCAGCGCCTCGGCTCCCTCGCAATGGATGATCTCGCTCAGGCGACCACAGGCATAGGTGCCGCTCTGGTCGCTCATCACGATCTGGTTGCTCTGGTCTGGATAGAGCGCATCAATCTCCTCATTCCAGATCCCCAGTACACGTTTTAGCGGGCCGGGATAGCCATTTTCAAAGGCCAGATCGTGTTCATCGACCAGACCGCTGAGATAGGTGGCGACGAAGGTGCCGCCCTGCTCGACAAACGTTTCGATCCGTTCGGCGACGCCCGGCCTGACCATATAGAGCATTGGTGCGACCACGATGCTGTAACGGCTGAGATCAGAATCGCTAAACACGATGTCCACCGACACGTTGCGGTTCCAGAAGGCGGCGTAGTGCTGTCGCAGCACTGGCACATACTCTTTCTCGCGCACCGGTCCCACCGCCTCCTGCAATCCCCACCAGTTGTTCCAGTCGAAGAGGATGGCTACTCGCGCGGGCGTCGTGGCCCCAAGCGTTTTGTTGCCCAGTCGCTCCAGTTCAGCCCCCAGCTCCGTGACCTCCTGAAAGACGCGGGCATCGGTGCGTCCGGCATGTTCAACGACGGCCCCATGCATCTTTTCGATGCCGCCACGCCCACGCCGCCACTGAAAATACATTACCGTATCCGCTCCATGCGCGACGGCCTGATAGCTCCACAGACGCAGGATGCCGGGCCGCTTCAGGGCGTTGATGACCTGCCAGTTCTGGCTGCTGGGCGTCTGCTCCATCAACATAAAGGGCTGGCCGTCGCGCAGACTGCGATTGAGGTCGTGCTGGAAGGCGATGTTGGCCGGTGAGTCGTTGGGACGAGGATAGTTATCCCAGGAGACGACATCCATCTCCTTCGCCCACGAACGATAGTCCAGATCGAAATACGTCCCCATCAGATTTGTGGTGATCGGCACATCGGGCGAAAAGACGCGAATCGCATCGCGCTCCAACTGGAAGCAGTGTAGCATCATCTCGCTCTGAAAGCGGCGATAATCGATGGTTAGCCCATGAATCGCATGTTCCCCATCGGCGTAGGGTAGCTCGATCTGTTCCCAGCTTGTATAGGTGTGGCCCCAGAAGGCGCTCCAGTAGCAGGCGTTCAGGGTGTCCAGGCTCTCGTAGCGCTGCTGTAGCCAGGTGCGAAACTCTTTGGCGCACGTCTCACAATAGCAGGAGCCGCCATATTCGTTGGAGATATGCCAGGCCACCAGCGCGGGATGGTTGTGATAGCGCTCTGCCAGGCGACCGGCGATCTGCTGGGCGAAATAGCGATAGTTGGGCGAGGTGGGACAAAAATTGACGCGGTTCCCATGATGGCGACGCTGACCCGTCGCGTCTGCTCGCAACACATCGGGATAGCGTTGCGACATCCAGGCCGGTTGCGCGGCGGTCGGGGTTGCCAGACAGACGAAGCGTCCAGATGCGGCCAGCTTGTCCAGAATGGTGTCGAGCCAGTCAAAGGTAAAATGTTCCTCGTCTGGTTGCAACTGCACCCAGCTGAATACGCCAACGGTCGGGACGGTGTAATGGCTCTGCTGCATCAAACGAATATCTTCATCCCAGACAGCCGGGGGCCACTGTTCGGGATTATAGTCGCCGCCATGCCAGATAAAAGGGGCGCGTGGGTTGATCGGTGGAAATATGCTGGCCCGATCTTTCTCCAGATCCATTGAAGCTACCTCTCAAAAACGGTAAGGTAATTCGTAAAAAAACAAGGACCGGGCCGTTTCTCACAACGGCCTCGGTCCTTTGATCATTGCACGCGGGCGCAAAGAAAATCAAGCCTGTATATTGACTTCCTGCAAATTGCCGCTTAGCCAGGCGCTGGCGGGATGGCTACGCGCCATGCTTTTACGCACCCGCTCGATCCGTACTTTTAGTTTTGCTAGATCCTGCACTACCTGTGGGCCATCAGCGGTATGAAAGACGTGTTCTTTCGCACGTACGTACAACTTCTTCAAATATGTATCGCAGGTTGCCAGGCTCCTGGTTGTTTGCTCGCTATTGCCCTCCGCCACATACTTCTCCAGATCCTCCACTTTGCGTTCCAGCCTGCTCAACCATGATATCAGCGCTTCTGCCGTATTTTCACCCTGCATATTTCTCTCGCTTCCTCATGATCCCAGCACAAATTACTAACCGTCTCAGTTCATTATACCTTCCCATACAGCATCCCGGCAAAACAAGACGCGGTATGAGCATACTAAGCTCACGCTCTCCATACCAGCAGTATAGTTCCAAAAAGTATAGCGATCTCTAGCGTTTTATCGCATGAGCTAAAGATTTCCCTTTTTGGGTTCGTGAGGGGGTAACGACGAACCTCACGGGATGGACTACTAGCGATGCAAGCACCGCCTTCCCATCCTCTACACCCTTTGCTTGTTGAAAAGCGTCAGGTGCTACTTTTCGTATGATGTTGCCTGACCCGTTGATATCGGCATTGATCTTACGCCCATCAGAGGCGCGGTAGAGTCCACGCTTCATCCGCTTGCCGGAAAATGTGTGCTTCTCACCGTTGTGCTTCGGGTCATACACTGGCAACGGGTCCAGGTCCAGCAACGAAGCTTTTGACGTGTAGGACTCTTCCGTGACCTTGACGGTGATCCCTTTCAGTTCAGCCTTGTAGGTCAACATAGCAATAAAACGAGCATGAGGGATTTGCACGAAATTTTGATTGGTACACCTGCCCATGTTCGCCTCTTGCTTCCAGGCGTCATTCTTGCCAATCACCAGCGTGCCTATCTCCTCTTTGACCAATAGATCAACAATCCTCTTACTGGCAGTATGCATATAGTGGCCGATACGCCTGTTCCGCTTGTTGTTCATGCGCTCTATCCGCTTTGTTGTGCCTTTGCGCCGAAGCTGGCTCTGGAGTTCTGCCTTGCGCTTGTTGTAGAATTGGTTGATGGACTTCACTGGACGCCCGTTAACGACTACAGAGCGAAACCCTGGTTTGTTTGAAGTTAGCGCTACCAGATTATTCATCCCAATATCGATGCCAGCGTAATAGGCAGGAGTAAGCAGCGTTTGTTTCTCCTCTTGCTCGTAGACCGCTTCCACCACATAGAACCCTTTGCGCGGGACGATGCGCACTTGATTGATGTTTTGCTGCTTCGTCTTCACCTCGATAGCAAGCCGCGAAGGGTGAATACAGCCCCGTTTCAAGCCCTTCTTTCCTCGGCTAAGCGCCTGGATGGTGTAGACCAGCATATTCCGGCCTTCTGTTTTGTGCTTGTACCCTGGTATCTTGGGACACGCTTGAAACTTAGAAGGGTCTTCACGGTAGGCTGCACGCGCTTTGAAGAAGGCATCCCAACCGTGATGAAGCTGCATCAAGACCTGCTGACTTACCTTCGCCGGGAGTGCCTTGTACGCTTCGTGAGACTGCATACGCCGGTCCATCTCATGGTAGTTGAGGTACTTTCCGGTAAAAATGTAGGATTGGCGTATCTCGTAGTTCCCAGCGTTGTACAGGTTCTTGGACTTGAAGGCCGCTTCATCGATTGTGTTGTAGCGTGGATCGGATCGCGCAATGATATACTGTTCAACCAACTGCATGCTATTGTTGCTCCCTCTGCTGAGAAGACTGAAGACGCTCCAAATCCTGAGAGATCAAAGCATCAAGCGTCTCAAGCATGGTTTGTTGCCGCAAGACTGCAATCAGTTTGAGTTTTTGAAGGGTTCCCTTCCAGATTTTTGTGGTGACTGTTTTTCGCTCTTCCATAGGTGTATTTTAACACCTTTTACACCTCCTGTCAAGAAGTGAGAGGGCAAAACCCTGTCATAAAACGCTAGAAAACTCAATAAAACGCTCTACTTTCAAACACTAGTTTTAGATACATAATTTGTGTAGATTTTGCGACCATGCTAAAAACGCCAGTGACGTTTCCAGGTGATAATAGACAAGAAAAGCTGCTCAGGATGTTCGCGTCCTGAGCAGCTTCAAGCAAGGCGTAGAGCCGAAGCGTACGAAATTATGAACCCCAACCAATCTCGTGAGCATCGGTAAGTAGCGCCTGTCCATTTGTTTTGCCCTTGCCATATTCATAGATTGTCGGTGGCGTATTAGTTGTGCTGGTCAGGGCAGTACCATTGCCGGTCGAAGAGTCCTGAAGATCGAAGGCCGAGCCATCGGCGTGCCAGGAGGCTGGACCGCGCATATAAGGGGTATAGGTCTGGACCGCGCTGGTATTGGCGAGAGAGGTGGTGTATGGCCCAAGCTTGGCGATGATCGCGGGTTCGGTCGCCACCACTGTCTGACTATCGGGACTCCAGGAAAGCAAGACATCGTGGCCGAACAATTGTTCAGGAGCTTGCTGGAACAATTGAACAGTGGAACCGTTCTGGAGGTTCTGCTCCTGAACCCCCATCACAGCCTGAGCGTTGACAAGCTGCGCCGCCAGATGATTGCCATCAGGCGAGACATCCCAGCCCGGCAGTACAATCTGCCCCTGCTGACTGCTGGTACACCAGGGTTCAGTTCCCAGATCCAGCACCTTCTTGCTATCTGCATCCGGCTTCGTGACAGAGCGGCTATAGATGCTCAGCGTGCTATCGTCTTTTCCCGGATGCTTGACCGTTTGATAATACAGCATGCCGCTGCTGTAGCGCAGAGAGAGAATAAGGGGTTTGTTATCATCGGTTTTGCCATTATAAAGCGTATTGGCGTCTAAATCGTCGAGCGAGAAGACCTTTTTCACCGTTTGCGTCGTCAGATCATAGCGGTATAGCCCCGCGTTCTTGCCATCTTTCGCTCCATTGTACCAGCCAAGCAGGTGTGTGGCATCTTCCCAGAACATATATTGCCAGACATCGCTCTGGGGTTGG
>JAICIM010000742.1 GCA_025928885.1 Ktedonobacteraceae bacterium
CCTGCCTATCTCGAAAAGTACGGCAAGCATATCCAGGAGGAGGGATGGGCGACGCCCGCTGCAATGGCCGCCGATTTCTCACAGGCGATTCGGATCACGCCAAAGAAAATCAGGAAGTGGTAATAAAGAGAGATTTATGAAGGAAAAGAGGCGTAGCAAATTGCTATGTCTCTTTTTTACAACTTTTGCGCCTGTCATGCTGGCTAACTTGCATGTGGTATTACAACCTCTTCATCTTCCACAAACGAGAGTGGACGCGCCACGCTCTCCAGCGACTTGCGCTCGGCATCGACCGCAAAGAAGACCGCAATCAAACCAGCCGCCGCCATCAGAGCGGCACCCAGCAGATCACCATAAAAGACGCTACGTGCGCCGCCCTGGATCAGCAGACCAAACAAGATTGGTGCAATAGCTCCGGCGGCGGTGCTGATCGAAAAGAAGAGAGCGATCGCCAGCGCACGCGTCTCCAACGGGAAGATCTCGCTGACGGTCAGGTATGCAGAACTGGCCCCTGCCGAAGCAAAGAAGAAGATGATCGACCAGCAGATCGTTTGCGTCACCGCATCGAGCATCCCCTGCACAAACATCCACCCGGTAATCGCCAGCAGGATACCAGAGATGATATAGGTAAAGCTGATCATCTTGCGCCGACCGAGCGTATCAAACAGACGCCCGATGGTGAGCGGCCCAAGCACATTGCCGATAGCAAACGGGATAAGGTACAACCCGACGCTGCTGGCCGGAATATGATAGAACGTCGTAAGCACCAGCCCATAGGTGAAGAAAATGGCATTATAGAGGAATGCCTGACCAACCATCAGCGAGAAGCCAAGCAGCGAACGCGTTGGATATAAACTGATCATGGTTCGCGCAATTTGCAGAAAGCTCACCGTCCCCTGTGGGCGAATCAGCATGCTTCCCTCCGGCTCGGGCAACGACTTGACCTTATCCTCCCTCATCACCTCGCGCTCAATCATGTTCACCACCTCATCCGCCTCATCGAAGCGACCATGCATCATCAACCAGCGCGGACTCTCCGGGACGTAGCGGCGCACAAGCAGGATCGCCAGGCCAAGCACCGCACCCAGACCAAAGGCGAATCGCCAGCCAAGATCCACCGGCAACAGACGAGGATTGGTCAAAAACACAGTTGCAATCGCGCCAAAGGCCGTACCAACCCACCATGTACCGTTAATAGCAAGGTCTGTCCAGCCACGCACACGCGCCGGAATCAACTCGTCAATGGCCGAATTAATGGCCGAATATTCACCGCCGATGCCCGCGCCAGTCAGGAAGCGGCAAACGGCAAACCAGTAGAAATTGGGGGAAAATGCGGTTAAGATGGTTGCACCAAGATAGACGGCCAGGGTAATCATAAACAGCTTTTTGCGTCCGAGTATATCTGTGAGGCGGCCAAAGAACAGCGAGCCAACCACCGCGCCTACCAGATAGATACTCCCGGCGGCCCCCACCTCGACATCAGTAAAATGCAGCGTCTGCGGCTCTTTGAGAACGCCCGCAATTGCACCAACAATAGTCACTTCAAGCCCATCGAGCACCCAGGTAATACCAAGAGAAATGACGACGAGCCAGTGCCATCCACTCCAGGGAAGGCGATCCATTCTGGCCGGGATATTTGTTCTCACGGCTTTTCTGGATATCATGTTGTCCATAGCTACGATGCTCCTTACAGCTTACCATGCTGTACAATTTTCATCACGATCATACATTCAGGCACAACGCTTTTTTCAGCTCTACTATAAAACGAGGTTAACAAGCAGAGAAAACTTGATCGATGATTGAAATATATTTTTGATACGTATCAAAGCATAAAAATGAGACAGAGAAGTGACGCGAGGCATCTACCAGAAAGAGGGTCCTCGACAAGGAATAAAGCGGCACGATATGGGTTGAAGCAAGGAGCTAGCTATCCTTGTAAATACCGGGAAAGGGAGGCAAGAAAATCGTCAAGCTCAAAAGGCTTATAAAAGAACGGGATATTGCGTTGCGCGAATTCAGGTTCCAGCTCGTTCACCAGGCTGGCAGTAATGACTATCGCAGGGATCTGCTCCAGGCTTTCGGTAGTATGTAAGCGATCGTAGAGGTCAAGAGCGGTCATAGAAGAGAGATGATAATCAAGCAAAAAGAGGTCAGGCTGCAGCGCCTTCACTTCTTCAAGGTGCTCCAGCACATCAGCGCCACTTTGAAACGCCCGCACCTGATACGGCGTTTCGGTATGGATCAACAGTTCAAGCATTTCTGCATTGCTCGCATCATCTTCCACGAGCAAAATGGTCTTCACACCGTGCATCGTCCCCTGCATACAAACACCCCCATCGCATAAATACTTATGACCATATTTCGGCAAATAACGAAATACTAATTCCAGTGGTGATATTGAAAAATGGAAAACTTATTCTTCAAACTGCTCTTCATTATAACATATACAGACGATAAGATCATCTTCTATGACCTTATTTTCACGCCCTCATGCCCACTTTCTAAGCAGAGAAATAGTCCATCTCCTCCACCGGTAGAATTTCCAGCACATTCCAATACTGGCTCAGGTGTCACATGACCACATTACCTATGAAGAGGAAGAAGTAGAATCGCACCAACTGATGGATATTTCAGGGCAAAGAGGCGGATAAAAGCTCACAGGAGGGAAGACGGCAAAGGGCAATGTGGGTGATTGCCCTTTGCACAAAGCCTAGCGTTTGATCTTTAA
>JAICIM010000188.1 GCA_025928885.1 Ktedonobacteraceae bacterium
ACTGGCCTTTTTCCAGTACACCTCTGGCTCGACCGGACTGCCGAAAGGCGTGATGGTCACTCATGGCAACCTCTTACATAATTCTTCGCTTGTTGAGCGCTATTGCCAGCATCCTGAAGACGCACATGGCGTAACATGGTTGCCGCTCTATCATGATCTGGGCCTGATCGGTGGAGTGCTTCAGCCTATCTATGCAGGCTATGGGTCCACCATTATGTCTCCTGCCTCCTTTTTACAGCGTCCCATTCGCTGGTTGCAGGCCATCTCGCGCACAAAAGCAACGATCTGTGGTGCGCCAAATTTTGCCTATGATCTCTGTGTGCGCAAGGTGACGACTGAACAGAAGAAGGCGCTGGATCTGAGCCACTGGGAGATTGCCGCAAATGGTGCTGAACCGGTGCGTGCGGAGACGCTGGAGCTATTTGCTGAAGCCTTTGCCTCCTGTGGTTTCCGTCGTAATCATGTCTATCCTTGCTACGGTCTGGCCGAGGCAACGCTGGTGGTTTCGGCAGGCGCAAAAGGCGTTTTCCCAACTATAAAGACGTTCCAGGGTAAGGAGCTTGAGCAGAATCAGGCGGTGCCGGTGACTGAGGGCGACGAGAGCAAAGATATTCGTACGCTGGTCAGCATCGGAGCCAGCCACGCTGATCAGCGCATGGAGATCGTGGACCCTGAGACGCGCCTGCTCTGTCCTCCCGGGCGTGTGGGCGAAATCTGGGTTGCTGGTCCCAGCGTGGCTCAAGGCTATTGGCGGCGCGACGAGGAGAGCGAGCATACCTTCCGCGCATACCTTGCCGAGAGCAACGAGGGGCCATTCCTGCGTACCGGTGATCTTGGCTTTAAGCTGGACGGTGAACTCTTTATTACTGGTCGTTTGAAAGACCTGATCATTATTCGTGGTAGCAACCATTATCCCCAGGATATCGAGCTAACCGTTGAGAAGACGCATCCAGCTTTACGCCCTGCCTGTGGGGTTGCCTGCTCGATTGATGTCGATGGGGAAGAGCGGCTGGTGATCGTTCAGGAGGTGGAGCGCCAGTATCGCAAGCACGATTTCAGCGAGGTGTTTCACGCCGTTCGTCAGGCTGTGGCCGAGCAGCACGAGCTACAGACCTATGCCATTGTGCTGCTCAAAACTGGTAGTATTCCAAAGACTTCCAGCGGCAAAGTGCAGCGGCGGACCACGCGCGAGGCTCTCCTTGAAGGTAGTCTGGAGATCGTGAGTACGTGGCCGCAAGATCTGCCTGCGTTGCAAACGACGCAGCACGAGGAGCAGGCCGAAGAGGTGGTTGAGGCCCCCGTTGAGGTGGCAAACAACGCTGATGTGCCTGTCGAGGTCGAACCGGTGCCGCCTCATGTTGTGAAGAAGAACGTGGCGGAGATTCGCTCGTGGTTGTTAGCGCATGTGGCGGAGGCGTTGAAGGTCAAGCCGCAGGAGGTGGATGTGCAGACGCCGTTCGCCCACTACGGCATGGACTCGCTGCAAGCCGTTAGCCTCTCCTCTGACCTGGAGGAATGGCTGGGACGCGACCTGCCACCCACGCTGGTCTATGACTATCCCAATATCGATGTGCTGGCGCGTCATCTGAGCGGTGAAGACGACAGCACAGAGGCGGATCAGAAAGAGAGAACAACGGCGAATGAGCCAATCGCTGTGATTGGTGTTGGCTGCCGCTTCCCCGGTGCGTTGAACCCCGCAGCGTTCTGGCAAATGTTGCGTGATGGTGTGGATGGTATTACTGAGGTGCCGGCCAATCGCTGGGACTTGCAAAAGTTCTACACACCTGAGCGGGCGACGCCGGGCAAGATGAACACGCGTTGGGGCGGCTTCGTCGAGAATGTGGATCAGTTTGATCCGTATTTCTTCGGCATCTCGCCACGCGAAGCCGAGCGCATGGACCCGCAGCAGCGGTTGCTGTTAGAGGTGGCGTGGGAGTCTTTAGAGAATTCTGGCATTGCCGTCGAAAATCTGGCAGGCAGTCAAACGGGGGTCTTTGTTGGCGTTAGTGGCATCGATTATGCACACCTGCAATTTAGAGGGCAGAACCCGACTGTGATCGATGCCTATACAGGAACCGGCAACGCTCATAGCATCGTAGCGAACAGCGTCTCCTATCTCTTCGATCTGCGCGGACCGAGCATGGCGGTCGATACGGCCTGTTCGTCGTCGCTGCTCTCGGTGCATCTGGCCTGTCAGAGCTTGCGTACCGGCGAGTGTGATCTGGCGCTGGCTGGTGGCGTCAACCTGATTCTGACGCCTGAATTGACCATTGCCTTCTCGCAGGCGCGGATGATGTCGGAGGATGGGCATTGCAAGACTTTCGACGATGCAGCTGATGGCTATGTGCGCTCCGAAGGCTGCGGCTTGGTGGTGTTGAAGCCGCTCTCGGCAGCTCTGCGCGATGGCGATAGGGTGCTGGGACTGATTCGTGGTTCGGCTGTAAACCAGGATGGGCGCAGCAACGGCCTCACCGCTCCTAACGGACCGTCGCAGGAAGCGGTGATTCAGCAGGCGCTGCGCAATGCGGGCGTCACGGCTGACCAGATCAGCTATGTCGAAACGCACGGTTCCAGCACGCCGCTGGGTGATCCTATCGAGTACGATGCGCTGAAGGCCGTCTTGATGCGCAATCGCAGAACAGACCAGCCCTGTCTGATCGGGTCTGTCAAGACGAATATCGGGCATCTGGAATCGGCGGCTGGCATTGCTGGATTTATCAAGGCCGTGCTGAGCCTGTATCATGGCGAGATCCCGCCACATCTACATCTCAAGAAGCTCAACCAGCACATCTCGTTGGAGGGAACGACGTTCAGTATTCCAACGAAGCGGCGTCCCTGGCCGACGAATGGGCGTCGTCTGGCTGGTGTGAGCGCCTTTGGCTTTGGTGGCACCAACGTTCACGTGATTCTGGAAGAAGCCCCGCAGGTGCAGCCAGCGGCGAACGAACTGGAACGACAGAAGCATGTGCTGGCGCTCTCCGCACAGAGCGAGACGGCGCTGCAAACGCTGGTCCGTCGCTACAAAGAGGCGCTTGATCCGTCCCTCGCGCTGGCAGATATCGCTTACACAGCCAATACCGGGCGCACTCACTTTGCCCATCGGCTGGCGATTCTAGCCGATTCTGCTGAGCAATTACATGAGCGTTTATCGGCGTTCGTGGCCGGAAAGCCGACTGCGGGGACGGTGAGCGGGCGTGTTACAGCAAGCGGGCGACCACGAGTGGTGTTCCTGTTTACCGGGCAGGGGTCGCAATATTATGACATGGCGCGTCAACTGTATGAGACGCAGCCAACTTTTCGTCAGGTGCTTGACCGCTGCGATCAGATTCTGCGCACCTATCTGGACCAATCGCTCTTATCCATCATTTATCCAGAGGGAACCTCGTCTCTGCACGAAACGGCGTATACGCAGCCAGCTTTGTTCGCGCTTGAATATGCGTTGGCGGAAATGTGGCGCTCATGGGGCATCGAGCCTGATATTGTCATGGGCCACAGCGTGGGCGAGTATGTCGCGGCCTGTGTGGCGGGCATGTTTAGCCTGGAAGATGGGTTGAAACTGATCGCGGCGCGTGGGAAGCTCATGCAGGAGTTGCCGGAGCGTGGCGAGATGGCGGTCATCTTCGCCGATCAGTCGCGTGTCGTCAATGCGCTGGGAGGGTTTAGCGAGCAGGTCTCCATCGCAGCCGTGAATGGGCCGCAGAACACCGCTATCTCTGGGAAGAGCGAGGCCGTCAAGGCCATTGTGCAGCGCCTGGAGGCAGACGGAGTGATCACCCATTCGATGGTGGTGTCGCACGCCTTCCACTCACCGCTGATGGAGCCGATGCTGGCGGCCTTTGAGCAAACGGCGCAGCAGATCGATTATGCTCCTCTGCGCATTCCTCTGGTGAGCAATCTAACCGGGCGTGTGGTGGCGGTCGGAGAGACGCTGAACGCCACCTATTGGCGTCAGCATACGCGCGGCGCGGTGCAGTTTGCAACCGGGATGCAGTCGCTGGCGGCGCTGGGATATGATCTGTTTGTCGAGATCGGGCCACAGGCGGTGCTGTCGAATATGGGCAGGCGCTGCTTGCCTGATGCCTCATATACCTGGCTGCCATCGTTGCGGCAAGATCAGGACAACTGGCAGGTGTTGCTGGAGAGCGTGGTGGCGTTGTATGTTCGAGGGGTGAAAGTTGATTGGGCCGGGTTTGATAGCGACTATGTACGTCATCGTGTAGCGTTGCCGACGTATCCTTTTGAGCGCGAGTATTGCTGGCTTGAGACCAGCGTGGAGACATCAACCACGGCAGTCGCAAGCGAGAGCAACAACGGCATATCTCAGCGAAGCAGCAGCGAGATGGCGGAGGGGACGCAGAGACATCCTTTGCTGGCTTCACATGTTGAGCTTGTGGTTCCATCCAACGTCCATGTGTGGGAAACTGCGCTGGACAAGCAACGTCTTCCCTACCTGAACGATCATCGCATTCAAGGTGCAATGGCGGTGCCAGTCTCGCTTTATATCGAGATGGCTCAAGCCGCTACTGTGGAAGTCTTTGGACCGGGGGCGCACAGGCTAACAGAGATTGAACTCAAGAAGCTCCTTCTCCTGCCAGAACGTGGGCCGCAAAAGGTCCAGGTCGTTTTTTCCTCTGATGCGAATGAGCATGTATCATTCCATGTCTACAGTCATTCTGTGGGTGTGCCGGATCAACCTCGCAATCTCTGGTCGCTGCATGCCAGTGGGAAGGTCCGTCATAGCTAGGGAAGTAGAGACTCTGTTGCCGCTTGCGTTTCTTCATTTTTGCAGGCGGCAATGGATGTTCTTCTGGAGGATATCGTGACATCGAACTCATTATATGAAATACACAAGAATGACAGAAGGATTACGTTCGGCCTGATTTTCTTTGCGAGTAGTGAGGCTCCTCAAAATGGGGACAAGTATCGGTTGGTGATGGAGAGTGCGAAGTTCGCGGATCAGCATGATTTCTCTTCGGTCTGGATTCCAGAGCGCCACTTTACAAAGGAGGGCTGGCTCTATCCCAATCCGGCAGTCCTGCAGGCGGCCATTGCGCGTGAAACGAAACAGATCGGCCTGCGAGCGGGAAGCGTTGTGCTGCCGTTGCACAATCCCATTCGGGTGGCTGAAGAGTGGGCGATGGTGGATAACCTGTCGGGCGGGCGCGTTGGACTCTCCTTTGCTTCCGGCTGGCACCCCAACGACTTTGCCCTGGCCCCCGACAACTACGCCAACCGCAACGAGATTATGTATCAGGGGATCGAGATAGTACGCAAGATCTGGCGTGGCGAGAAGATTCAGGCGACCGGAGGCGATGGCAAGCAGATCGAACTGGATATCTATCCCAGGCCGATTCAGCCAGAGTTGCCGATCTGGGTGACGGCGGCTGGCAATCCCAGGACATTTGCCGGAGCCGGTGAGATCGGGGCCAATCTGCTCACGCACATGTACAATCAGAGTGTCGAGGAGTTGGCCGAAAAGATACGTATTTATCGCGATGCCAGAGCGAAGCATGGCTATGATCCAGCGACCGGGCAGGTCTCGGTTATGCTGCATACCTTTATTGGTGCGGACCTGCAAACGGTGCGCGAGCAGGTGCATGAGCCGTTTGTTAACTACCTGCGGGGAGCCTCGCATCTCTTTGGTGCGATTGCTTATAGCCGTGGAAAGAAGGTTGATCTTGCCTCGTTGTCCGAACAGGATTTTAACGAATATCTGGAATTTGTACTGGAGCGTCTGATGTCAACGCAGCGCGTCCTCTTTGGCACGCCGGAGAGTTGCCTGGGGCTGGTAGCGCAGTTGCAAGAGGCCGGTGTAAACGAGATCGCCTGTCAGCTTGATTTTGGGCTGGATGTGGATGTGGCCTTGAATAGCATGGTCTATCTCGATCAGTTGCGGCAACGGAGCGAGGCGGAATTAGCGGGGAAGCAGCCAGCGTCGCCCTGGGTTGTGATGCCCGAGCAGACAGAGATGGTGACGAAGCCGACCAATGGAAAAACTATACATGAGTCTATTGAGGATCAGCAGGGCGATACATTGGAGGTTGTGCAGCGGCGATGTCGAGAAGAGGTTGCGGTGCCAGCTTTTTATGATCGCTTATCTGAGCGGGGTATTCAGCTTGCGGGCAGCTTTCAGGGGATAGAGCAGCTGTGGCGGCGCGATGGCGAGGCGCTGGGTCGTGTGCGTATCCCTGCCGCTTTTGAGCAGGACGCCGACCTCTACCAGATCCACCCGACCTTGCTGGATGCCAGCCTTCAGGTCTTAATTGCCGCGTTACCCGATGCCTTATTTGCAGATGATGGCGCGTTGTATCTGCCAACGGGGCTGGGCAGTTTCCAGTTGCATCGGCGACCGGGCAAGCAGGTCTGGAGCCATGCGCAGCTCAAAACGCGGCAGGCCGACGGTCTGTTCGAGGGCGATGTGCGCATCCTGGACGAGCATGGGCAGCTGTTGATCGAAGTGCAAGGAATGCAGCTGCAGCGCTCGGCCCCGGCTGGTACCACTGTCTCAACGAAACAGAGCGCGGAACAGTCAAAAGAGCTGGCAGATTGGTTGTATGAACTGCGCTGGGAGCCAGCCGCAACCGAAGCATCACAGCGCCTCCCAAAGGAGCGCGTGGGCAAGTGGCTGCTCTTTATGGATAACGCTGGCGTGGGCTACAGGCTGGCGGAAATACTGATGAATCAGGGCGCAAGCTGCTTTGAAGTGGTGCCGGGGAAAAACTTTCAGGTGCTGGGAAACAGGCAGTATCAGATCAATCCCACTAGCCCGGAAGACCTTCAGCGCGTTGTCAGGCTGGTGCAGGAGGCCGATAGAACGCCGTTGCGTGGAGTGGTGCATCTGTGGAGCCTCGATACAACGCCCGTTGAGCAGACCGGGGCCACCTCGCTGATAGAGGATCAGGAGCTAAGTACGGGCAGCGCATTATCGGCGTTGCAGGCAATTATTCATCATACTGATACGAGTGAGCCGCCGCGTGTCTGGTTGGTGAGCCAGGGGGCGCAGGCCATCACTGAGGATGCGGCAGCGCTGGCGGTCGCACAATCACCTCTCTGGGGACTGGGCAGAACGTGTGCGATGGAGCATCCCGAACTGTGGGGTGGGCTGGTTGATCTCGATCCACAGGCCGCCGTTGATGACTCGGCAGCACAGTTGCTCAGCGTCGTGGCCGATCAGAGCGGCGAGGATCAGGTAGCATTTCGTCAGGGTGAGCGCTACGTCGCCCGTATGGTGCGTAGCCAGAGCTGGACGCAGCAGCATGTAACGCTGCGCCCGGATGCGAGCTATCTCATCACTGGCGGCTTCTGGGGTCTTGGCTTCGAGATTGCACGCTGGTTGGGACAGAAGGGCGCTCGCCATCTCGTGTTGATGGGGCGTACGGCGGTGCCGCCGCGCAACGAGTGGGATCGCGTCGAGCCAGGGAGCCGGTTGGCGCGTCTGATCGCCGGGATACGCGAACTGGAGAGAACCGGCATCCAGGTCTATTGTGCCACCGTAGATGTTACCGACGAGCGCGACCTGCGGGCCTTTATCCAGAACTTCACGCGTCAGGGCCAGCCCTCGATTCGTGGCGTGATGCATGCCGCCTCCGTCTGGCAGGATGCAAAGGGCCAATCGCTGGTGCGTCCTCTGGCAAACCTGGATGCGACCGCGCTGGAAGAGGTATTTCGGCCAAAGGTCGTGGGCAGCTGGTTGTTGCACAAATTGTTGGATAGAAGCAAGCTTGACTTCTTCGTCTCGTTTTCGTCGGGTGCCTCGCTCTTTGGTTCGGCAGCTCAGGGCAACTATGCCGCTGCCGGAGCGTTTCTCGATGCGCTGGCACACTATCAGCGGGCGCAGGGCGTGCCAGCGATCAGTATCGACTGGGGCGCAATCTCGGAGATCGGCTTTGGTGGGACGCCAGAAGGGCAGCGCGTTCACGAATACTGGGAAGCGCACGGCATTCAGCGCATCACCCCGCGCCATGTGCTGGCTGCGCTCGATCTGTTGATCCCGCAGCAAATCGCACAGATCGGCGTGATCAAGCTCGATTGGCACCTGTTGCAAGAGTTTTTCCCGCAGATCGCCCATTTGCCGCTGGTGAAGCATCTGGTGGCGGTGCCTGGCAGCGATACCGCGAAGGCTGCAGCGGCAACGTCGGTGGAGAGCGCCATCGTGCCGGAAATTCTGGCTGCGGAAGCCTCAGCGCGGTCGGCGTTGTTGAAGACATATCTGTGTGAGCAGGTGGGAAATGTACTACGCGTCCCAGCCTCACGGCTCGATATCGAGCAGCCTTTAACGACGCTGGGCCTCGACTCATTGATGGCGATTGAGTTGAAGAACCGTATAGAACTTGATTTAAAAGTACGCATTCCAATTGTAACGTTTTTACAGGGACCAAGCATCACCCAGTTTGCCGGGCAGGTGCTTGAGCAGATAGTGGCAACGGTGGCCACTGTTCCGGCAGCCAGTGAGGCTCCTGTAAGCGTACAGAGCCGACAGCATGATGGCGGCGTTGCGCTGATCAGCCGCGAAAAAGCAGAGCAGTTGTTGACGCAGGTAGATGAACTCAGCGATGAAGAGGTCAACGCGCTTCTCGGGCAAATGATGCAAGCGGAACATACTCATAGTGGCAATGGTGGGCAGGCCGTGGGGAAGGCCGGCGATATCAATCCACAGGAGGCCGCACGATTGCTAGAGCAGCTGGATCAGCTCTCGGATGAGCACATAGACAGCTTGCTTAGCCAGATGGTACAGGAAGAGGAATAATATCGATGAACGAAGCCTCAAAGAATTTTGCGCATCTCTCTCCTGAAGAGAAGAGAGCCTTGCTTGCACGTTTACTCAGGGAGAAGGCGCAAAGCGCCCCGAAGCCTCCAGCGGGTAACGGCGCTCAGGGCGTAGACGTATCGCCACCCAACGGGAAGACAGGCAAGGTACAGGAATGGGGGGCTATCTCTCAGGGGCAGCGGGCGTTGTGGTTCCTCTATCGACTGGCACCGAACAGCGCGGCCTACAATCTCCTATATTCGGCCCATGTCAGTTCCGCGCTCGATATCCCGACCTTGCAGCGCTCTTTACAGGCGCTCGTACGGCGCTATCCCATCTTGACGGCAACCTATACCATGCAGGATGGGGAGCCGGTTCAGCGCTTCCATACAGATCAGGGGGTGTGGGCCGAAGTGATCGATGCCTCCGCCTGGAGCAAGGAAGAGCTGGATCAGCGGCTCTATAAAGAAGGGAATCGTCCGTTTGATCTGGAAAAAGGCCCGATCTTGCGCATTCAGCTGTTCCAGCGCTCGGCACAGGAAGCCATTCTTACGCTGACCGTGCATCACATTGCGCTGGATTTCTGGTCGCTCGATATTCTTATGGACGAGCTGTACCTGCTGTATGCAGCTGAGCGGGCGGGAACGCAGGTTTCCTTGCCGCCACCGGGGCCACCGTTTACCGAATATGTGAAGTGGCAAGGGGAGATGCTGGCGGGGCTAGAGGGAGAGCAGCATTGGACCTACTGGCGCGAGAAGCTGGCCGGTGATCTGCCAATGCTGAGCCTGCCGACCGATAGGCCGCGCCCTCCCGTCCAGACCTACGGCGGCGCTTCACACAGTTTCCCACTCAGCGACACCCTCACAAAACAGCTTCGAGCGCTGGCAAGCGCTGAGAAGGTCACGCTCTATATGATCGTGCTGGCAGCTTTCAAGACGCTGCTCTACCGCTACACGCACCAGGACGATATTCTAGTTGGAACGCCGATGCTGGGCCGTAGCCGGGCCGATCTGGAGAGAATCGTTGGTTATCTCGTCAATCCAACCGTCCTGCGCACTGATCTCGCTGGCAATCCCACGTTCAGGACATTGTTGGGCCGGGTGCGACAAACGGTGGTTGGAGCTTTGGACCATCAAGATTTCCCCTTTGCGTCGCTGGTGGAGCGTTTGCAACCAAAGCGCGACCCCAGCTATTCACCGCTCTTCCAATCGCTCTTTATCTGGGACAAGCCGCGTTCCCGCAACGAGGAGACGCTGGTTCTGCCAGGCATCCCGAAACATTTGACGCAACAACTCAGGCTGGAACCGTATTTGATGGGGCAGCAGGGAGCGCCGTTTGATATCACTCTCACAGTCTTTGAGATAGATGGTTCGCTCTCAGCAGATTTCCGCTACAACGTCGATCTATTCGATGCCGCGACGATTGCGCGTATGGAGCAGCATTTTGTTACGCTGCTGGAAGGCGCGGTGGCGCAGCCCGATCAACCTATTCTGAACCTGCCGCTCCTCAGCGAGCGCGAGCTACAGCAGATCCTCGTTGAGTGGAATCAGACCGAGCACGCCTATCCTGAGCAGGCCACGATTCATCACTTGATCGAGGAGCAGGTCGAGAGGACGCCGAACGCGGAGGCCATCACCTTTGAGGGGACGACGCTTTCCTATAGTGAATTAAATCGCCGTGCGAATCTGCTGGCGCGAGACCTGCAAGAGCTTGGCGTGGGACCGGATGTGCTGGTTGGCGTCTGTATGGAGCGCTCGCTTGAGATGGTCGTGGCGCTGCTGGGTATTCTCAAAGCTGGTGGCGCGTATGTGCCGCTCGATCCGGCTTATCCGCAGGAACGGCTCGTGTATATGATCGAGGATTCGAGCGTGCCTGTGCTGCTAACGCAATCGACCATCGCCGAGCAGCTGCCGCGCGTGGATGCCCATCTCTTGCGCCTTAATGCGAACTGGGGAGCCGCCAGCACCGAACAGATCGCTAATCCCACGAGCGCGGTGCGGCCTGATAACCTGATGTATATGATCTACACCTCTGGCTCGACGGGCAAACCGAAGGGTGTGATGAATAACCATCGCGGCCTCGTCAACCGGCTCCACTGGATGCAGCAGGAGTATCACCTCACGAGTGCGGATCGCGTTATGCAGAAGACGCCCTTTAGCTTCGATGTGGCCGGATGGGAGTTCTTC
>JAICIM010000567.1 GCA_025928885.1 Ktedonobacteraceae bacterium
CTCTATCTGTATATATATAAAGAGCAAAAACATGTTAAGGATTTCCTGGCGCACGGGATTTTTTCAGGGCAGGCGCTTCACGGTGCTTTCATGGATAGGCGCGGCCTTTTTCGGCTTTGGCCTGCTGTTTACGCTGATCTCCGGTATCCTCTTCCTGACCAGCGGCTTTTTCCAGTTACAGAAATACGTGCAGGGGCAATGTACTATTACTGAAAAGCATCTGGAGAGCCATCTCAGCACGCAGACCGACAGCAAGGGGCGAAGCTCCACGACGATGATGTACCAGCCGTCGTTTACCTATCAGGTGCATGCTGCCGATGGGCGCGTTTATACTGGTGATCGCTATCAATACTCAGAGCTTTCCTCGTCGAGCCGCAGCCACGAGCAGGGGATTCTTGATCGCTTCCAGCTCAACAACACCTATCCATGCTGGTACAACCCTGCCAGCCCTGCGGAGGCGGTCCTGGATCATTCAGTGGGGGCGGGCAACTGGATCATCGTTGGCGCTTTTCTGGCTTTCGGACTGCTCTTTGCTATTCTGGGTGTGGTGTTTATGTTTAAAGGCTGGCAACCCGTCTCTCAAGAGGAGCAATTTATCGCATCTGTTGCAGGGTCGTCTCAATCAGGGTCATTTTTACCATCTTTCGGGAGTATAGTCGGGAGTGTAGGCGAGGCGTTGAGCAGCGGAGAGTCGCAGAATGATGAGGCGATGCGTGCATCGTCGTTTTTGCAAAGCAACAATACGCTCTTCACGCCTCCTGTGGAAGAAATAGCTTCTGCTGAAAGAGAGGAAAAAATGAGCACGAATGAACTGGTGGAGCGCTACATGATGCTCTGGAACGAAGAAGATGATGGGGCGCGGCGCGAACTAATCGAGCAGTTGTGGGTCGAGGATGGGGTACAGCTCCTGCCCTCACGCGCGTATCGCGGTTATGCGGAACTCGAAGAGCGGGTCAGCGGCGCACACAAGCAGTTTGTGACAACGGAAGGGTATATCTTCCGCCGCGCTGGCGAGGTACAGGAGCATCATGGAGCTATTAAGCTCGATTGGGAGATGGTTCCTGCGGGCGGTGGCACGGTCGCGGCAACCGGGACCGTCTTCCTGCTCCTGAGCGACGATGGCCGCATCCATACCGATTATCAGTTCTAATCCCCCGGCCAGGAAGAGGGTTATAGAATATCTGTTCTATAACCCTCTTCTCTTTATACTACATAGCGGTCCATCCCACAAAGAAAGTCTCAGCGACCTCATTGCTCTGAATGGCAATTTGCGTCAGGGGACCGCCGTTGAGCGAGCCGATATGAACGCTGTGTCCGGCGGGGCTGCTGTTGGGGGCGACCGCGTAATATTGCCCGTCGCGCGATACGTTGGACCAGGGATAGTGTCCGAACGCATTAAGATTGATATATGGATAGCTGGTGAGGCGGCGCAACTGGCTCCCGTCTGTGCGCACGAGCCACAGACCGTCCTGGCTATGCTCGGTGCTGGCTCCAACAATGGTATTGTAGGTTGAGAAGAGCAGGGCATCCTCCTTTCCATAATGAATCGTGCGGACGTGTGTAATAGTAAGCTGTGTACTGCTGAAGATCGTTTTCGGCTGGTTGCTGGCAATTGGAGAGAGCAGATCGATGCGCCCGGAGTCGTTCTGTTGCTGGCAATGATTGACGAACAACTGGTTGGCATCGTAGCTGCTGTCGAAGTCCCAGCATGGCTCGCTTGTAGTGAGGAGGCGCTGCAATTGCTGTTCGGATTGCTGCACGCCGTTCTTGATGTCGAGCAGGTAGAGGTTTGCTGGCGGCGCATCGCTGTGCGGGTGCATGCTGGTGAGGATGATATGCGTGTCGTCCTGCCAGGTGCGCGGCAGATAGGCCATCTCGCTTGAGGGGCCGTTTTGCAGCAGTGTATCGAGCTTGCCGCTCTTGAGTGTGAGGAGGAACACGGACAGCGCTCCCTGATCCGTCCCGCTCACAAATGTAATGTATTGCTGATCGGGCGACCACCGGGTTGAGGTCGTCCCGGCAAAGGTGAGGCTCTGCACGTTCGCGCCCGTTGGTGTGCAATAAAGTGTCTGGAGATTTTGCCCATCGATGCGCACCAGTTGCAGCTTAAAGCGGTTTTGCACGGTCGCGTTGAGCAGAATCCAGAGGCCATCTCTTGAGATCTGGGCGTCATAGATCCAGGTCGCAGGCAGGCGAATAATCGTCTCGGTCGCCTTTGTCTGGACATTGTAGCGCTTCAGAGCAGCGTTAGCAGGCGCTTGTGGAGAGCCTGAATTGGTGAAATAGACGGCCTGGGGCTTGCCGGGCGCGAAAAAAGCCAGACCGGGCATTGTAGCGGCGCGGGCCTGCCCATTCGGTGGGCAACTGGTGGCGTCGAAGGTCGGTGTGGCTGCTGTGTGAGCCGTTGTGGGCGATGGCGTTGCTGTGGCGGGCGTGCCGGCCTGTCCCGTCGAGCCACACGCTGCCAGGAGTAGCAGAGGAAGCAGGCAGCAGAGCAGGAGTGAGGACTTCCTTTGTCGTGTGTTCATGCGTCGTTCCTTCCGGGGGAGCGTTTTCTTGCGTGTGCGGTAGCGATAGATACTCGCTCGTTCCTATGTATATAGTCGTTCAGTCGCGCCGAAAAGTTGCAGCAAAAAACGAACAGAGGCGCATTTCCCTCCAGAGCGGATCGAGTGTTTCCCTTTTTCATTGCAGGCCGTATTACATACAAATGTTATGAGTTCAGGAGGGAGACCGGCATGGAACAGGGCAACAATGACTATTCTGGAGATGTGCAAAATGCACAAACGGAGCAGATTCCGCGAGCGGTGCAGGCGAATGGAGTGATTTCAGAGGCCCCAAAGGTGCTGCTGCCTGCACAGGAGCCGGTTGCGCCCGATATCCATATGCAGGACACGATTGCGCACACGCCTGGCCTCGCTCCCAGAACACAGCCCAAACGCAGGCGTTTTCCCTGGTGGATCACGGGTGTTGCCGGTCTCGTCGTTGCCGCCCTGCTCGTGGGCTTTGTGCTGACAGGATTGTACACCTTCACAGCTGGCAGAGGACACAGCTTTCCCTTTTTGCAAACAGCACAAAATGGGCCAGCAACGCCCGCTGCCACGCCGACGCTGCACCCAACGCCGACCGCTGCGACAAGCGTGTCGTCTGTGGCACATATGGCGGTGATGCCAGCTCGCCTCGCGGCCCGCACCGCTTGTCAGTTCGCGAGTGGCTATCGCTGCACGCTCGTTGTCGCCGCCTCCCGCCTCGCTCCAGGCCAGATGACATGGAGCGCCGCCAGCAGAGCTATTACAGCCACCATTACCCCGACTAGTGGCTCCCTCTGGGCTTATCAACAGCAACAAATATCGATCTTCATCACGAATCCCTGCCCCTATCAGGGGAGCATCGAATTAACCACCAATGAGGGGAAGATGGTTGTGCCGGTGAGCTGCTAGAATTATGCACTTTTAACGAATAGCATGTCTGCAAAATATACAGAATAAGAGCATTTCAGTATATTTTAAGTAAAAAATGCCTAAAATAGCAGTCTTTTTCCTCAAGGAACGCTCAAGAAACCCCCAAAATTTGGAGAAAATATACAAAAAAGAGCAAGCAAATTGTGATAGATTACCCCTACTATGATACCGGGTAACGCTTTATACTTTTCATCAAGAGAGAAATAAGTGAAATGCATCAATGAAGATTCCTCCTTGATTGTACCTGGATGGATCGTTTTCACGATTGCCTCCGCTTGCTCGTTGCTGAGCATGTTTGTGCCATTCATCCGCCTACAAGTAAAAAAGCCCTGTTCCAATTTATAATTCTTGAAAGGAATTTGCTTGATGGTAAAGCTTCTCAGTGCCGCCTGGGAGCGCATACGCACCAACATGCGCGATCCGTTGATCCGGCGTAATGTCGCCTTCTTCATGGGAGGAAAGTTGCTAGGTCTGGCGCTTGTCCTCACAATTATGTGGGTGGTCCTCCCGACGGTTGTACATGCAGGCACAAAGGCAACGCCCGCCGAAATGCCGCAGATCAACGCCATTAATACGGTCTGGACCCTCATTGCAGCGTTTCTCGTATTTTGTATGCAGGTCGGCTTCGTGATGCTGGAGGCCGGTTTTGCTCGCTCGCGCGAGTCGGTCAACATCCTGGTGGAAGGCATTGCCGATACCTGTATCTGCGGTATTCTGTTCTGGGCCTGGGGTTTTGCCTTCATGTTTGAACCCGGCACCCCGTTTATCGGCACCCAGGGTTTCTTCCTGATGGGCCTCCCCTCAACGTATTTGGGTACGGGCGTGCCGCTACTGGCCTTCTGGCTCTTCCAGTACGCCTTCGCTGATACCGCCTCGACCATCACCTCCGGCGCAATGATCGGGCGCTGCGGCTTCTGGGGCGACATCCTCTATAGTATCGGTGTGACTGGCTTCATTTATCCGATCATCGGCCACTGGAGCTGGGGACCGGATGGCTGGTTGGCCGCACTGGGCTTCCATGATTTCGCTGGCTCGACGGTGGTGCATAGCATCGGTGGCGCAATCTCGCTGGCTGGTGCGCTGGCACTTGGTCCCCGCCTCGGTCGCATCTTCAAGCGTGATGGCGGCGGTCCTCCTCCCGCGCACGATCTGGTTATCGGTGCCGTTGGTGGCCTGATCCTGTGGTTCGGCTGGTACGGCTTCAATCCTGGCA
>JAICIM010000575.1 GCA_025928885.1 Ktedonobacteraceae bacterium
CAGACCTCATTTTTGTGCCAACGCTTGCCAATTACGTCAACGTTTTCATTTCACAGAGCTTTCTCGATTTCTTCGGCAACAGCTTCCTCATTGCGGCAGGCTCCACGCTGTTTGGTCTGTTACTGGGCCTGCCCGCCGCCTACTCGATTGCTCGCTATCGGCAAAACAGCCTCGCAGTCGCGATCCTGATGGGGCGTATGGTGCCAGGAATTACCTTTCTCATCCCCTGGTTTATCCTGTTTCGCCAGATTCATATGGTCGATACCTATGCTGCGCTCATCTTGAGCCATATGCTGGTGGGCCTGCCCTTTATCGTCTGGGTGATGGTTCCCTTCTTTGAAGCCATTCCGACCGAGCTGGATGAAGCTGCGCGTGTTGATGGTAGCTCAATTCTGGTAACTTTCATCCGCATAATCCTACCTCTGTCCGGTCCTGGCATCATTTCCGCCTCACTGCTGGCTTTTATCTACTCGTGGAACAACTTCATGTTTTCTATTGTTCTCGCCACTGAGCGCACAAAAACGCTGCCGGTCGCCATCTACAACTTTATCTCGTACGCGCAGATCGATTGGGGTGGCTTGATGGCGGCGGCTGTAGTTATCACCCTGCCAATCCTGATTCTTGCACTCGCCACTCAGCGCTTTATCGTGCGTGGTCTAACCAGCGGTGCCTTGAAAGGATGAGAATAGAGCAGCGCATGGATTGTTTTGAAGCAGGATGGGAGCACGATGAGTACAAGCCTGTCCAAATGGTCAGTTGACACGGTACGCATTTACGGACGATACTACAGAGTAAAACAAGGTCGCTCCTTACAAATTATTAGCAAGTGAGGAAAAGGAGCGCTATTCAAAGGACTAATCGATGGCAATTGAGAAAGATTTCTTTCGACAGGTGATGGGTCGCTTTGCGACTGGCGTTACAGTAGTCACAACCAGACATGAGGGAATATTAGCGGGATTGACGGTGAACGCGTTTTGTTCTGTATCACTTACTCCGCCGCTGATACTTGTTTGTGTTGATCTCAACAGCCAGGCCATCCCGCTCATCCGCGCAAGCCAGTCCTTCGCCGTAAATATGCTCACCGCCGAGCAAGAAGATCTTTCGCGCTGCTTCTCGACACATTCTGAGGAGCGGTTTGACCGCTTTTGCCACGCCTCCTACCACACCGCAGTTACAGGAGTACCCATTCTCGACGGCTCGCTGGCTTTTATCGATGCACGGATGACTGCCGAATATCCGGGCGGGGACCATGCTATTTTTCTTGGTCAGGTGGTGGCAATGGGCATGGGAGAACACGCGATCTTCGCCGAAGAGACGGATCAAGCAATTGCGACATTACCGCCTGCCAGCATGAATGGGTCGAGCGACGATATCCCCCCACTCGTTTATTACAAAGCACAATACCGACACCTGGGCGGCGTTTATCATCATCCCAGCCAGATAGAACCGGCAGAACATGCAGAAAACCACGGATAATCTATCACTGGCAGAGAGGGCATCTGAGCTAGCTCTTCTGCAACAGCGTCTCCTTGCCTGTCGTCTCTGCCAGGAGCATGGTTATATTGCCAGGGCGCACCCGATTGTCAGCGGAGAAGTGGAAGATCGGCTGTTTGTGATCGGGCAGGCTCCGGGGCATCGTTCCGTCAGCCAGGACAGGCCGTTCAGTGGACCGGGGGGACGCATCTTGCAAAAGTGGCTCGAACAGGCAGGCTTTCCCTCTGGCTATCTTCGCGAGCATACCTATCTCAGTTCGCTCACCCGCTGCGATCCGGGCAAAAATCCGCGCGGGAACGGTGATCGTCGTCCCTCGCCACAGGAGATGGCGCTATGCCGCCCCTATCTCGAAGCAGAACTGCGGCTGGTACAACCAAAAGTGGTGTTGCTGGTGGGCGGTATGGCGATTGAGGCTTTCTTTGGCAAGGGACGGTTGGAGGAGATCATCGGCACCTATCAGGAGCGCGACGGTATCTTTTTCCTGCCATTACCGCATCCATCGGGGGTAAGTCGCTGGCTCAACGCGCCAGAACATCAGCAATTATTGCATGAAGCCCTGGCGCAGCTGGCGGAGTGGCGCACGACCTACATGTTGGGTTAGCTTTCCTGCTTCGCTTTCTTGTGCATATGATACTCATGAACTCCACGTTTGAGCGTGCCGAGGGCGAGTGTTGCACAAGTTGGCCTTGTCATTACTAACTCTCTACCTAAATCGTTAATGAGATCCTCAAAGCTCATCGCCTCGATCTCTTCGGGCGTCAACCCCTGCACGAGTTCGGTGACGTATGAGGCGGCGGCGCGACTGATGGTACAGCCATCGCCCTCCCAGGCAACCTCTTCAACCTTGCCATCAGCACCGAACCGCGCCTGCATCGTGATGACATCGGCACAACCTGGGTTGCCGCCGCTCAGGCTCACGTCAGGGTTGGCAAGGGGAATGTGGTTGCGCGGGTTTTCGTAGTGGTCCAGTAAAAAATCTATCGCCTCTTGACGATCCATCGGCTTTCTCTCCTTCGCATTTCAGCTTGCTACTTCTCAATGGGCAGACCAACGACATTGCCCCATTCGGTCCACGAGCCATCATAGTTGCGCACACGCGGATAGCCGAGCAGCTTCGCCAGCACAAACCAGCTATGCGCCGCGCGTTCACCGATCCGGCAATACGTCACCACCTCGTTATCCGGCGTGATATCCTTACCGCTATAAATGCGCCGCAACTCCTCAGCCGATTTGAAGGTGCCATCCTCGTTGGTTGCGCTACTCCAGGGAATATTTCTGGCGCCCGGGATATGACCACTACGCTGCGCCTCTTCCTGCGGATAGTTCACCACATGGCACAAATCACCCGTGTATTCGGGCTGCGAACGCACATCAACCAGGCTGCGTCCAGGATTTTTCAGGCCAGCAATCACATCGTTACGAAAGGCACGGATGGACTCGTCGGGAACCTGGGCATGGTAGACACAGGCTTCGTAGTGGGGAGCCTCTCGCGTCAACGGACGCCTCTCCGCCTCCCACTTCGCGCGTCCACCATTCATCACTTTTAGTTTTGTATGACCATACATGCTAAAGAGCCAGAATGAATAGCAAGCATACCAGTTATTTTTATCACCATAGAAAACCAGGATCGTGTCATTGGTTATTCCCCAGCGACTCATCAATTGTGCAAACCCCTGCTGGTCAATAAAATCGCGATTGATATGGTCCTGAACATCCACCTGCCAATCCAGCTTCACGGCCCCCGGAATATGACCAACTTCATATAATACGATATCTTCGTCGGCCTCAATCACACGGACGGCGGGATCAGAGAGATGCTCTGCCACCCAATCAGTCTCCACCAGCACATCCGGGTAGGCATAATCAGATGACACCCTCAAATACTCCGTTGTTTCAGTGCTGGCCTCAGTCTTTTTATCAAAAATGGCCGCTTTAAACTCAGCCATATATAACTCAATCCTTCCTGCAAATTCTTATGGCATCACACACAGGCGTTTTATGGACTGCGAAATGTGAATCAGGGAGCAAAATGAAAAACCTGAAAGAGGATACCTCTTTATTCAGGTTGTATAATGATATTCTACTCCGCTAGTCGGAATTAGACAAGAGTTTTCGCATCTCCCTGACACAACAAGAGTAAACGCTCTGACAACCAGGTATTACGCAATGCAACTCGGTCGTTATGTACAGCTAATTCTAGAGCATATGGTTGACCGACTAAAACACAAAAGCGCTTGGCACGAGTGATAGCGGTATACAGAAGATTACGTTGCAACAGCATGCGATGTTCTTTAAATAAGGGCAGCACCACCGCCGGATATTCGCTACCCTGGCTCTTATGGACCGTCACAGCATAGGCCAGCACCAGTTCGTCCAGCTCGTGAAAGTCGTAGCTCACCAGCAGCGGCCCGGCATCTTCGAGAAACTCGACGCTCACGGTCGAGTCGTCGCGATTGATGCGGCGAATCCAGCCCACGTCGCCATTGAAAACGCCTTTATCGTAATTGTTGCGCGTCTGCATAACCTTATCGCCAACGCGAAAGAGCTTCTCGCCCCACTCTATCTGCGCCACCGCATCGGGATTGAGCCGCTCCTGGAGCTTCTGATTGAGAATGCTCACACCGACTGGCCCCTTATACATCGGCGCGAGGACCTGGATATCCGTCTGGGGATGGAAGCGATAACGGGCAGGCAGGCGGCGCTGCACAAGGTCAAGGATCAATTGCTGAGCGCGTATGGGGTCCTCTTCGGCCATAAAGAAAAAGTCGCTGCTTGCTTCGATCTTCGTCGAGGGCAGTTGCCCGGCATTGATGCGGTGGGCGTTGACGATGATCTTGCTCTGCTGGGCCTGGCGGAAAAGTTCGGTCAAACGCACAGTCGGAACCGCCACGCTTTTCAAGAGGTCGCGCAAGACGTTGCCTGGTCCCACAGATGGCAACTGGTCGGCATCGCCAACGAGCAGCAGATGTGATTCGGGTGGCAGCGCTTTTAAGAGATGGTAGAAGAGCAAAATATCGACCATCGAGAACTCATCGACGATCACAAACTGATGGGGCAGCGGGTTATGCTCGTTGCGCTGATAGCTGTTATCGTGCGGGGCATATTCGAGCAGGCGATGCAGCG
>JAICIM010000164.1 GCA_025928885.1 Ktedonobacteraceae bacterium
CTGGCGGCTCTAACATCGTGGGCTTTGGCCTATTTCAAAGATCTGGCCGCACAATATCCATCGCTACCACCAAAGCCAACTGCCGCCGAGTTTACCAGCTGGTCGCTGGGCTATGCAACACATCTGGTGCAATCGGCGCATACCGTCTATACCGCCGTCTTCTTTCTCTCCATGATCATCTGCCTGATCGCGATTATTCCGGCCCTCTTCCTCTGGGGCAGAACGCCACCGCTAGCCGATCCTCAGTTGAATATCCACGAGGCGGATACGCGGCCCGTTTCCACTGGCAATAATTCGCGCTGGTTCCGGCATCGCACCTTCTCGATTGTTGCGCTGATTGTCGTTCTTGCGCTGCTTGGTGGCGGCATTGGAGCGGCATGGATGTATAGCGGTGTTGGCTCAACAACGGGTGCTGGTTCGATTGGCCCGGCAACAGCTACGCCGATTGCCGGGCCACGTATGATCGAGCTATCGCTTGATAAAGATGCGCTGACCTCGGTTTTCGCTGCGCAACTGAACGCGCAAAGTGGCCTGTCGGATCTGAAAGTGACGCCCCAGCCGAACGATAAGTTGACGCTGGCCCTCAATTTGCACATCGACGCCAATGGCCTGCATCGTGTGATGCCTGTGCAGGTGGATGGCGTGATTGGTCTCGATAAGCAGCAAAACCTTCAGTTGCGCGTCACCCGGTTGTTGCGCGATGGATTGGATGCCGGCCCCACCGCGACGGCAAATATGCAGGTCGCCATCAATAAAATGCTTGCCGATACGGTCATGCCTGCTCTGAGCGGCCAGATGAAAGAGGTCAAGCTGCTTTCGGTGCATACCAGCACAACAATCTCCTGTGGAAAGGGCGCGACCATGCTGGTGCTACTCATCCAGGCCTCGCCGATTCAGGGGGTTGCCGCTCAACCAACGCCTGTGCCGTTCTGTCTGATTGGCCCGATTGATTTGAATAAACTATTGCCAAAATAAAAGGGAGTGTGCCATGCAACTATCGATCTCTCGGCTCTCGCGGTGGGGACTGCTGCCAGCACTTCTGCTGGCGCTGCTAGCCACGCCCTTCAGCGGCGTCACGCGTGCCGCAACGCATGCAGGCAGCGCTACATCTACGCCGATCAACACGATCGTCTACTTCCCGCTGAACGCGCTACAGCCACTGTTTCAGCAGCAGATCAATCAGCATGTCCCGGCGGCCTTCAACAGCAGCATAGGCGCGATGGTCAATAAGCTGCCAGCGGAGGATCGCGGCTGGGCGACGCAGATGGCCTCGGCGCTCTTGCAGCCATCCGCCACGCTTACCAGCCTGCAAACGCAGCAGGGAGGATTGGCGGCAACGATCCGCATCAGCCTCTATGATGGTGATCCCAAGCCAACCACCACTGGCCTGCTTGTGACCATGACGACGTTAGATACGGCGACGGTGCAGGTCAGTGCGCAACCCTTGCCGGGCAATTCCAGCATTGTGAGTGGTCCGCTGACCACGCTCCAGATCCCATTTGGGCAGTTGAACAGCATCAACACCACACCCACCTGTGGCGAATCCGCGCTGGGAGTGCATTTACAGGTGCCGATGGCGCTTGCTCAGGCTCCCACACAGGGCCAGCAGGTCACGCTGAGGTCGCAACGCGTCTCGTTGCCTGCTGCTCAGACTGCAATGCCCGCATATCTTGAGATTCCCGCCACGTCGTTAGCGACGCTTGGTAGCGGGATTGGTACGCTCTCGCTGGGCAATAATATGAATGCCCGCAATATCCAGATCGCCGTTGGGGGTAGTCAACTGGTGGCGACATCTGATATTACGCTGGGTTCGTCGCTCGTACTGGGCAAAGCGACCTCATATATTCAGCCAGTGGCGAGCCAGGGCAAGCTGACGGTGCATGTCGTGAAGACGACGATGACCGTGTTCTCGCTGTTCACTTTTCCCGATAATACGTATAACAAGCAGATAGAGCAATCGCTGAATACAAAACTTGGCAATGCGCTGGATGGCAAATTCTATGTCAACACTGCCGCGATTGGCCGCAACACGCATATCCCCTGTGCCGCCGCCGATAGCATGATCCTGACCGGCACAACCAGCCTGGGTTAAGCAATCTCATTGACGCCTATCAATTATGCCCCTCAGTATACTCTATTGCAGATTGGAAAATTTGAGGATTCGGTGCAACGAATCCTCAAAAGGGATGTGTTGTGAGGGAGAGAAAAAGCTATGGCATCGTTTGAAAAGGTGTCGGACGAGCAGGGGGTTTTGCCTGCTGATGGTGGCCTGATTTCTGAGACCTACGTTCCGCATGCAATGCCGCGTATTCTCAATACGTGGGATATGACCACGACTTTCATCGTCTCTATCTACCTGGCGACCGGGGCCACGACCGCCGCCTCTGCCGGTCCTGCTGCGCTGACCTACCTGTTGCTTGTTGGGACGACCTACTTTTTCCCCAGCCTGATTGTGACGATGCAATTAGGGGTGATGTTCCCTTTTGAGGGGGCGCTGTATAACTGGACGCATAAGATGCTGGGAGGCTACTGGGCCTTCTTTTCAGGTTTTTGCGCCTGGTTTCCTGGCGTGCTGGTATGCGCCAGCGTCGCTGACCTCTTCGTGAACTATGTACAGGTGATGTATCGGGGCTGGCTGGTGACGCCCTGGCAGATGGGTTTCGCTATCTGCATTATCCTCACGCTGGCAGGGCTGATCTCCATTCAGCGCTTTCGCGCGGTGCAAAATCTCATCAATATCCTGATCAGTTTGATGTTTCTCGGTTCGCTGCTGGTGGCCCTTTCCGCGCTGGTTTGGCTTGCTAACGGGCATCATGTAATGGTGGATTTCGGCGACCAGAGCGCATGGCGCATTACGCCCGGGAATCTGTCGCTGTTTGGTTTGATCTCGCTGGCCTATATTGGGACCGAGGGGCCGCTGAATATGGCGGGCGAAATCACGGGCCGTCATGTCATTAAACGTCATCTCATCTGGGGCGCGATCTTAATCTGTGTGACCTACGCGCTCACGACCTTGAGCGTTTTGATTGTCCTGGGGCCGCAAGGAGCTGGCGATCCGTATGCGCTGGTGACAACGGTTAGTACAGTGCTGGGGAAGCTGCTAGGGACCGTCGCTGCGACCTGTTTCCTGGCGTCCTTCTGTGCAACGATCCTGGCCTACAACTATATCTATGCTCGCCTCTTGCTTGTTGGGAGTCTCGATCGTCATCTGCCAAAGGCGCTGAGCAAGTTGAATGGGCAGCGCGTCCCTGCCAACGCGGTCCTCTTTCAAACGGCGTTATCGATTTTCTTTACGGTCATCATCTTCATCCTCGCGCCTCTCGCCCTGCCCTATCAGGATCAGATGAACTTCTCGATCATTGTCTACAACATCAGTCAGGCGGCAGCTTCGCTCGTCTGGGCCGTCTCGGCAGCTTTTCTCTTTATCAATCTCGCCGTCTGCGCGGTGCGCCATCCACGGGACTTGCAGCGCCATCGTGTCGTGCCTCTGCCCGTCCTGTGGATGTGTGTGTTGCTTGGCCTGCTCAGCAGCGTCCTCGCCATCATTGATACGCTCTTCTTCTCCTGGATCAAGCAGGTGAGCGATGGTCAATGGTGGTATCTGGTTGGCAGCCTGACCGTGATCTTTCTGATCATCGCCGGGATCGGGAGCATGATCGCCAATAGCGAAGCCTACTGGCAGGATTTCAAAGAGCGATGATGTTTTCCTATGCCGCCAGATGTTGCAGGAAGCTGGCAACCACGCGAATGCCCTTGAAGAACTGCGCGAGCGCATATTTCTCGTTCGGAGCATGCAGGTTGTCGTCGGGAAGGCCAAATCCCATCAGCACAACTGGCGCATGGAGCTTTTCGGAGAAGAGGGCCGCGATGGGAATAGAGCCGCCTTCGCGGATATAGACCGGATCTTTGCCGTAGATCTCCTTTAGCGCCGCCGCCGCAGCTTGCATGGCTGAATTGTCGGGTTCGACCACCAGCCCTTCGCCGCCATGCAGGTTGCGCACGGTAACCGCGACATCTGGTGGGGCCGCCTCTTTGACTGCTCGCTCAAAGAGGGGGAAGACCTCGCTTGAATGAAGGTCGGGGGGCAGGCGCAGGCTGATCTTCGCCTTTGCAACGGCGGGGATCACCGTCTTGGCCCCTTCTCCAACAAAGCCGCCCGCGATGCCGTGTACTTCCAGCGTGGGACGCGCCCAGATGCGTTCTAGCGGTGGATATTCGGCCTCGCCCGTCAACTGTGTCACGCCCATCTCTTCACGCAGCGCCTCGGCGAAGTTGAGCGGATCTTTTTGCCAGAACTCCTGCTCCACTGGCGAACCTGGCCGCAACTTGTCGTAGAGGCCCGGAATGTGGATGTGTCCCTCTGCATCCTTCAAGCGGCTGATAATGATTGCCAGCGCGTGCAGCGGGTTGGGGGCGACGCCGCCGTAGGAACCCGAGTGCAGGTCGCGCTGCGCACCGTGTACCTCGACTTCGGTATAGATGATGCCGCGCAGTCCTGAGATCAGGGCCGGGACATCCGCTGAGGGCATGTGGGTGTCGCAGATAAAAGCCTCGTCGCAGGCCAGCTTGTCGGCGTGCGTTTTGACATACTGCTCAACGGCCTCGCCGCCAGCCTCTTCCTCGCCTTCGATCAGCACCTTGACGTTGAGGGGCAACTTACCATTGACCGCCAGCAGCGATTCCATCGCTTTGATGATCAGCATGGTCTGCCCCTTATCGTCGCTGGAGCCACGAGCATAGAGGTTGCCGTTGCGAATGGTTGGCTCGAAGGGAGGCGAGTCCCATAGTTCGACGGGATCAACCGGTTGGACATCATAGTGTCCATAGACCAGCAGCGTCGGCTTGCCAGCCGCTTTGAGCCATTCTCCATAGACCAGCGGATGCCCCAGCGTCGCAATGACCTCAACGTGGTCAAAGCCGATCTGCTTGAGCTGGTTGGCGGCGTATTCTGCGGCCCAGCGCACATCCCCGGCGTGTTCCGGCAGGGTGCTGATGCTGGGAATGCGCAGCCAGCCTTTGAGATCCTCTAGAAAGCGATCCTCATTGTTTGTGATATATCGTTCCAGAGCTGTTTCCTGTTGCGTCATGATCACTCCTCACGTTGCAGATATATGTGTTGTATCGTAGCAGGGGGCCGCTAGATTGTCCAGGGTAACAACAACTGCCTCTCTTGTGAGGAATGGCGCGTTCAGGCTGTTTTCGAGACATAGCCCCAGGCACGAATGGCCTGTGCCACGCAGGTAAATTCGCTGCTATTCATTTCGATCAATGCACGCTGGTAGAGCTGGTCAAACGCCTCCGATGTGAGCAGATTGAATGCGATTAAAAGAGGCTTGATCTGTAAAAAGATCTTCTCGTTGTTGCGGTAATAGTCGATCCAGGCCGGAGTTTGTGCTGAATAGTCGGTGATATAGGAGTTCAGGTGGATATCCTGGTAGCCTCCCTGGCGCAAGAGATAGGGGAGGGCGGCACTCATGGCCCAGTTGCGCCCGTGTGGGGAGAAGCCGTAGCCGACTCGCCACGTGGCCTGCAAGATGTATCCGCTGAGTTCTTCGTAGGCTGGACTCATGCTCACACCAATCTCGTTGCCTTCGAACAGGCAGAGGAAGCCGCCGGGACGTAAGATACGCGTGCATTCGGCGATCAGGCTGCTCCACGTCTCGCGTTTGAGGACACCCGTCAGCAGCCGTGCGTTGACCATATCGAAGCTGTTGTCTGGAAAATCGAGCGGCTTCGTAATGTCCATGACCTCAAAGATGGTGTTGGAGAGCTTTTGTGTGCGAGTACGCGCTCTGGCATAGGCAATCATAATCTCGCTGATATCAATGCCTGTGATGGTGATATCTGGACGGTCGAAAGCCACATCCAGCACCCAGCCGCCGGGACCGCAGCCCAGATCCAGTACATGCGTGCCGGCTGCGAGTTCAGGTAACCCCATCAGCGCTCCGCCGATCTCCCGGTTCATGAAACGCGCCTGATCGATCAGCCGCGCCATCTCGATCGCGCTCTCCGTATCGAAAATATAGCTGTTCTCTTGCGATGAAGTTTTCTCCATCATATTCCTCATGCTTTGAATAGACATATCGCGCACATACATGTATACAGGGCGATGCTCTGTTGTTTTATTGTGGCATAAGCCCGGCTGAAATGCAATTGTATGTGCGAAACGTCTTATGTGCTGTATAGGCAGGGACATAAAGAGAGCGGACAGCACATGGAGCGCTCAGGACCGGTCTTCCTCCTGTTCTGCCTCTCCATCGTCATCATATGGGCCTGCACTGCCCCATATGGCGTCGAGAGAAGTTGATGTCTGGAATAACCTCTTCTGAAAGAAGGTTGGGAGAAGAGACGCGGTATCAGCTATTAAAAAGTCGGTTGATGAAGAAAGTGAGAATGACGGTGAGGTCGTACGCTCCATCGCTCGTAAGGATGAGTCAGATAATGAAACCACAGGCCAGTGGAGAATGGGAATGTTCATGGTCGCCCTTTCGTTGGTGCAGTAGAAAAAATCTTCCCCAATACTTCTATTATCGGGTAAAAGATGACAGAAAAAAATATCGCCAGCTTATCAAGTTCCTAACATCGCTCCATTGTTAATATGATATATATTAGTTGTTAAAAGCGGAATGTCAATAAAAAAGCCGTTAAAGGTTCTTGTATATCACATGTAGTGCTTGTTGTCGCTCAATTTGCTGCTTGTCCAGACAGGATTAGGCACACTGGTATACTGTAGAGTATGGAGGTTTTCTCTCCACTTGCAGGTAGTGACGTGGTAATTGATTGGAGGAGAGTCATTGATGATAGAAGTGAAGATGAAGATAATCGACGAGGGGAAGATTGCACTTCCTGCTGAGTATCGGCAGGCGTTGGGGGTCGAGGTGGGTGATGAAGTCATTCTCCGTTTAGAAGATGGGGAGATACGCGTGTTTACTCCTCGTCTGGCTGTGAAACGAGCGCAACAACGCCTGGAGCGCGGCTATGCATCCCATCGCCCCTCGCTGGCTGATGATCTTCTGGCTGGCTCCGATAAAAAGGACAAGAAGTAGGTAGGAGAGTGCGTTCCACTATGTTATAATGGCCCAGGAACAATCGTTCTTAATAATGAGTTTCGTAGTCGCGCGACTTTATCGCGCATGGCTCACCATCCTCAAACGTGCCACCATGCGCGGTAAAGTCGCACCTGTGCGAGGATGCGCGATAACGTCGCGCGACTACGAAAGACTTGATCGAACTTGTTCTTATAAGCCAGACAATAGTCGTCAAGGGTCGTGGAGGTTTGGAATAGAACCCTGTGCGGCCCATTTCAAATAACCGTGAAGTGGAAATGCACTATGCCCATACGACAACTCGCTCCCGATGTTGCGGCCAAGATTGCCGCAGGCGAGGTAGTGGAGCGCCCCGCATCCGTCGTCAAAGAACTGATAGAAAATAGCATCGATGCCGGTGCAACGCAGATCCGCGTTGATCTGATGAACGGCGGCCTACAGTTGATCCGTGTGGCCGATAACGGCTCTGGTATCGCCGCCGACGAACTGCCGCTGGCCCTCTCTCGCCACGCGACGAGCAAGGTGGAGCAGATCGACGATCTGGAGCAGATCCGCTCGCTTGGCTTTCGTGGCGAGGCGCTGGCGAGTATCGCTGCTGTGGCCGAGGTGACGCTGCTCAGTCGTCCTCGCGCCGCAGAGCAGGGAGCACAGATCAGCGCCAGCAATGGCAAGCTCTCGGATATCACTCCCGCTGCCTCTCCACAGGGGACAACCCTCACGGTGCGCAACCTCTTCAGCGCCGTTCCCGCCCGTCTTAAATTCTTAAAGAGCCGCAATACCGAGGTGGGCCATTGTCACCACCTGCTGGAACAATATGCTCTGGCCTATCCTGAGATTCGTTTTACTGTTTTTAGCGAGGGACGCCAGATCTTCGGGACGCCTGGAGATGGACAGCTTGCGAGTGTGCTGATTGAGGTGTATGGTTTGCAGGTGGCGGAACAGATGGTGCCGCTGACGGGAGGAGAAGAGCCGGACGATGATCCCGAGCGCCCCCGCGTCAGTGGCTATACCAGCCTGCCCACCTGCTATAAAAGCACGCGACAACATATTTCGTTCTTTGTTAATCGGCGCTGGGTCTTGAGTCGTATGCTGACCGCAGCTGTCGAGGGCGCGTATCATTCGCTGCTGCTCAGTGGTCGCCATCCCATTGCGGTGATCAATATTCAGGTCGATCCGGCTCTGCTCGATGTCAATGTGCATCCTGCCAAGACGGAGATCCGCTTTTTGAAAGAGCGCCGCGTCTTTGCGGCGATTTTACGCGCGGTGCGTGCCGCTCTGTTGGAAGAGCCAGAGATGCCACAGTGGTCCTCCCAGAAGAAAGCTGTCACCACTGAAGCCAGCAAAGAGGCGCAGGAAGAGCCTGGGAGTGCCGCACAAACAGAGGGCGAGGCAGATAGTGCGACGCTCCCGCAGGATAATCCCTGGCTCACCGTGACCGAAGAGGAGACGGGGACGCGCCCCCCATTATCGTCGCGGCTCTGGCAAAGTCACGTCCGCGTCACGCCTGCTCCTTCGCCTGAAAAACAGATTACGTCTCCCGAAAGTGTTACGGAAAACGAGCTAGAAAATATTGCCGCTCGCTTCTCTGCCCCGGAGATTGCAGCGACGGAGGCGGTGGAGTTGCCGCTGGAGCCGTCCAGCAGCGTAGAGCCTATCTCTGAATTTCGCCTGCCTCCTCCACCGTTGCGGCGTGTGCCGGATACAGCAGCATCTTCGCAACGTCCGGCGCACGATCTGACGGAGGGCGCGGCGATCGATCCCACCCAGGCGCGGCGGCTACCTCGTCTGCGCGTCGTCGGGCAACTGTCGCAGAGCTATATCGTCACGGAGGGCGAGGACGGCATGTACCTGATCGATCAGCACGCGGCCCACGAACGCATCTTGCTGGAACGGATGGTGGCGTCCTTAAAAGCCCGCACGCCGCTCTCCCAACATATGTTGACCCCGCTTGCGCTGGATCTGGCTCCGACTGAGCTTGAGGCCATTGAGGATCACCAGCAGCAATTGGCGCAAATTGGTTTCGACTTAGAAGTTATTGATGGGAAAACGTTGGAGATGCGGGCCGTGCCAAATGTGCTGGTGAAGCAGATGAATGTACGCTCCCTCCACGAATTGCTGATTGAGTTGACTGCTGCGGAAAATCTGGGGCATACTGAAACCTGGGAAGAACGTGCGCTGGCAAACGTGGCTTGTAAGGCGGCGATCAAACAAAATTACTTCCTGACGGTAAGCGAGATGCGCGAGATGATTGAACAATTGGAGCAGACAAAGGCCCCCTATAGCTGTTGTCATGGCCGCCCAACTATGGTACATTTCAGCCTGTCCGCCTTAGAGCGAGAATTTGGGAGGCGTTAAACCTGTGCTGGCTGATGTATTGACGGCTGCCGCCAGATGGAATAGCGAGCAGCCGTTGTTAACGTATCTGGTGCCTGCCGACCTGGAGGCATCGTTGCGCCCTGGACAACTGGTGGCCGTCCCGTATGGGGAACGACTGGTTGAGGGCATCATCTGGAGTCTATACAGTGAGCAGGAGGCACTGCATCTGGGGGAAGATGTGGTGCTGCGGCCTCTACATGCGCTGCTCGATCCTGAGCCAGCATTGTTGCCCCATCAACGCACCCTGGCCCAATGGATGGCCGAGTATTATGTCACATCCCTGTCACACGTGGCCCTTCAGATGCTGGCTCCCGGCTTGATGCAGCGGTCGCAGTTCGTCTTGCGGCTTACCCAGGCGTATTATCGCGACGAAGATGAGAACGCGCAGGAAGAAAGCACTCAGGGCGTCTCACAGCGCCTACGTGCTCTGCTGGGCTTTTTACATGAAGATGGCGAACTGGATGTGGAGCGGCTCAAGAAGATGGTGGGCAAGAAGCGTGCTCAGGAGATCCTGAAGGAGATTCAGCAGAGCGATCTGGTTGAGCGCATCCCTCAGTTGCAGGCGCCCAAAGCCAGAGCGCGTATGAAGCGTGTTGTGCGCTTGCTGGCACACGGCAAAGCGCTGGAGGAATGGCGCGAAAACCGCTTGCAACAGCTACAACAGCCTGCCGCCGAGCTGGTCTATGCCTCTGCTGGCCCTCCCTCTGCTCTGGCTGCCATGCGTGCTTTTAGCTCGCCCCGTTTCGATCCCTGGGCTAGCGAAACTTCTAGTCCGACGTTGCCGCAGGAAGATAAAGAGACAGTACTGGCCCGGCGGCAGCTGACAGCCGTTGAACTGCTATTGCAGGCATCACCAAACGCCGCTCCCTGGACTCCCGGCGGACTCTGTAAGGCCACCGGCTTGACGACTGCGCAACTCCAGCGTCTGGTCAAGGAGCAGATCATTACGATCGAGACAAGTGAGCTGCGCCGCGATCCATTGCAGGGACGCGCCCTTCCCACCAGTACACCGCTGCAATTGACGCCCGATCAACAGCAGGCCCTTTTTGCCATTCTTGATGCGGCCCAACGCGGTAGCCAGGGCGAGTCGCCTCAGCCTATCCTTTTACATGGCGTGACCGGTAGCGGCAAAACAGAGGTCTATCTGCAAGCCCTGGCGGCGCTGATCGAGCAGGGCAAACGCGGCATCGTGCTGGTGCCAGAGATTGCCCTGACCACGCAGGCCGTTCAGCGCGTGGCCGGTCGCTTCCCGGGTCGCGTGGCGATTATTCATAGCGAACTGAGCGTTGGTGAGCGCTATGACGAGTGGCGACGCATTCGCTCTGGCGAGGTAGATATCGTGATTGGGTCGCGTTCGGCCCTCTTTGCTCCCATTGCCGATCTTGGCCTGATCATTATCGACGAAGAGCATGAGCCTGCGTATAAGCAGAGCGAGTTTAAGCCAACCTATCATGCCCGCGATGTCGCCCTGCACCTGGGACAGATGCTGCGTATTCCCGTTGTCCTGGGTAGCGCTACGCCCGCGATTGAGAGCTATTATCGCGCCGAACAAAAGGCGTACCAGCTTGTCGAGCTGCGTGGACGTATCGGGGCCACCCTGCCTCCGGTCGAGGTGATCGATCTGCGTGGAGAACTGCATGCGGGCAACACCAGCATCATCAGCCGTCGCTTGCAGGAAGAGCTTGAGCGCGTGTTGAGCCTGAAGCAACAGGCGATCCTGTTTCTCAATCGACGCGGTGCCGCCAGCTGCGTGTTGTGCCGCGATTGTGGCTTCGTCGCCACCTGTGAGCAATGCGATATCCCTTTCACCTATCACGCCACCGAGCGCGTATTGCTCTGCCACTATTGTGGCGATCAGCGCAAAGTGATCCACTTCTGCCCCATTTGTAAAAGCTCGTGTGTGCGCTATTTTGGTCTGGGAACGGAGAAGGTGCAGGAGACCATTCAGCGCCTCTTCCCCGATGCTCGTCTCCTGCGCTGGGATCGCGACACAGCACGCAATCGTCACGCCCACGAGCAGTTGCTTGATCGCTTTGCCAATCGCCAGGCCGATATTCTGATCGGCACGCAAATGATTGCGAAGGGGCTGGATCTGCCCGGCGTCACTCTGGTTGGCGTCGTTTCAGCCGATATTGCC
>JAICIM010000443.1 GCA_025928885.1 Ktedonobacteraceae bacterium
CGTTTAAGGTCATGTAGTGTCAGACGCATAATATCCAGAGAGCCTACAAATCCTTTGTCTTGGTCTCTAAGATGTTCAGGTCTTTTGCTTTTGTCAGGTTGTTTGCCTTCTAAATCCATCAAAGCGCCTCTTTCTTCGTAGAAAGAGCAGAGCACCCATTAACTACTAGATGCACTACTCTACTTGAAATATAACGCATTCGTGCAATTTATGTTAAAACTATTATAGCATATATTACCTGGATGGGGAAGAGGAGAATAGGGAAAGCTCGGAGCTTTTCAGTTTTCGAAATAAGAGTGTAAAAACGCGTCTTCCTTGTAGAATACGTATAACACAACAATTTTTAAGAACACTACAAGGAGGACTTACATGGGGTGTATAAAATACGACCTCGAATTTGAAGAGTTTATGAAAAGTGGCGGTTTAGAGTAGATGAGAGAGAGCAGAAATGCAGAGGCTTTGGAGATGGATTTAGAGTCGCCTGAGGAGGCTGGTGATATCCCTATTAACGAAACAGTTGCTCCTTCTAGTGTTTCCGAGTCTGCATTGCTGTCAATAGGCTATAACCTCGACGATACAAGGTATAAAAAAACATCTCAAGCGGCTCTAGATGCGGCTTGAGATGTCGTCGTAAAAATACGGGGTGCCGAGGGACGGAATCGAACCGACGACACCAGCATTTTCAGTGCTGTGCTCTACCAACTGAGCTACCTCGGCGTGGCACTACTATAACATTTCCCACCTACGCCGTCAAGACCTTTTTTGGCTCGTCTCGAAATTTACCGATCACGCTCTCCCAAACAGCCTGCATTGAGCCTCCCTACCTCCTTGTGATACGATGGCAGAGAGAACATTGACCCGTTTTGTACCTCTCTGGAAGAAAGGGCTTCTTCATGACACATCCCAATCCGGTCACACAGCAGCGACGCCTCTCCGTCTCTACCTGGAGCCTGCACCGCACACTTGGCGACCCTCAGATCTATGGTCCCGACAGCGGGCAACAGATTCCGATCGAGACACACGGCAGAGGAGCTATCTCGCTGCTGGAGCTGCCTGCTCGCCTTGCTCAATTCGGCATCACGACCCTGGAAATCTGCCACTTCCATCTGCCCAGCCTGGACAGCGGCTATCTCACTGAACTGCGCAGCGCTCTCACCGCCGCACATGTTGAGCTGTTCTCGCTGCTGATCGATAGCGGCGATATCACCGATCCCCAGCACGGCGAGCGCGATCTGGCCTGGATTAGCTCGTGGCTGGATGTCGCCTCCCAACTGGGCGCTCAACGAACACGCGTCATCGCTGGCAAGGCCGATCCAACAGGGGATGCGCTGGCAACCAGCATTCAGCGCATGCAGTATTTAGCAGAGCAGGCAGAGGCAAAGGGATTGCGGCTGATGACGGAGAACTGGTTTGGCCTGCTCTCACGACCACGCACAATTCACGCGCTCTTCGACCAGCTTGACGGCAAGATCGGCCTCTGCTTCGACTTTGGCAACTGGCGCGGCCCCAACAAGTATGTCGATCTGCAAGATATCGCTCCCTACGCAGAGTCGTGCCACAGCAAAGCGCATTTTGATCCTCCCTATCAGATCGATAAAGAGGACTACACCCGCTGCCTCGACATCACAAAGGCCGCGAACTTTGCCGGACCCTACACCCTGATCTATGACGGACCCGGCGACGATGAATGGGCCGGTTTAGCTCTAGAGCGCGAGATCGTTCAGCCTTATCTGTAGTTCGTTATTCGGCAAACGGCTGGCGAATGATCGTGCGCAGGCGCTCGGGTGCCGTACGAAATGGATCATTCAAGTAGATCTCGTGATGCCTGCCGCTTGCTTGCCAGTCGCGCTGCTCAAGAAAGGCGTGCAGGCGGTCAATTGTTGGCCGTTCCTCGCTATAGGGGCCGGAGTGCAGAATTTGCGCTGCCCGGCCCTCTGTGAATGCAGCGAAGCGCATATAGGCCAGATCGAGCTGCTTCTTGCGCTCAACCTCGCTCCTGGCCTGCTCAAACAGTTCCTCCGTAATGCCTTCTGGCTGCACAATCATTATGGTCCAGCACCAGTTGGCTCGATCCGTGTCGTACCACACCGTTCCCTCTCTCGTCCACCACAGGCCCTCCAGCGGCATAACCGTATAATCGCGTTCGGCATCGCGTTTCTTGAGCAGAAACTTCAGCGCATAGGCCACGGCATATAGCTTTCCAACGGCATCGGTATAGGTCGCGCCGTTCGGATCGCCTGAACCGTCGAGCATCAAGAAGTTCATCGCTGGCACTTCAACCACTGCAACCTCATCAGCAGCAAGTTGATAGAGATGTTTGAATTGTTTCTTAAAATCAATTGTTGCCATATTCTCCCTTAATTCTCAAGATATACTCTTTATTGCGTAGAACAAACCACAACGGGTGTTTTGTTCTCTACAGCAAGTATAGAGGAGAATTCTTGACATCCAATGTCAGGATTTCTCCTTTTTGGAAGGCAATGGCAACATATTTGCGGTCAGATGGACACGAGAAGAAAGGTCAGATTTCTTCTTGACGCAGGCACAGCGTATCAAAACGTACATATTTGTATTTATAGGCGTAGCGAGCGACGGCGCACCACTACTGTTTGTGCAATGCGATCACCCAGGCGCTGTTTCACTGATGAGGTCCAGATCAGGATAGCTCCCAGAAGATAGGGAATACCATAAGGAATATGATCAATGATGCGCAGTAGATTGCGAGTGATGGATTGTCCCCAGCTGATAGGCAAACCATCCAGCCTGACGACACGAATACCAAGCACCATTTTCCCAATAGTTGCTCCCTGTACAGCCTCAGCAATAATGAAGTATAAAAAAGGGATAATTGTATTGACACCTATTTGGAGCACAGTATATGTATTCAGGTGCATCAACCAATATGCAAACATATGAGCTGCATCACCTTCAGTCGTGGTTATGTTTCCGCTTGAATGCCAACCCATGATACTCATTCCACGAAAGAGCAAGACCTGGAAGCCAGTGAGAATAATTCCATCGATGATATATGCGACGAAACGCCTGCCAACACCAACATACTCCAAAACCGGTTTCACTACTTGAGGATAAAAACTATATTGTTGCTGCATAAGCATTCTTCTCTTCTTTTCTTATCAACATTTCACTACAAGAAGATATATTATAATATACGTTGAGTAGTTACTGGAGGATAACGCAGATGAGCAAATAAATTTCACAACATCCAGTTATCATCATTATTGACAATAGCCGGTAGGAAACAAAAGTGCATCTGTGAAATTACCTGATTTTACTGGCGGAGAGAATATCCAAAAATTGCGCCAGGATTTTTTGAGGCAAAAGGGCTTTTGTGGTCTCAAAAGAGGAAAGGTTAGATTTCTACTCGCTTACCCTGCAACTCATACAGCCAGTCGAGCAGCGCCTGTGTTTGATAGATGCGGCTGCGCAGCACGACATGATCGAAGAAGGTCTCATCCTCTGAAGTGTGATCTTCTGCTGCTTGCATTGCTTCTAGATGATGCAAAAAGCGCTGGCAAGCGTCGATCTGTTGCTCGATGAGGTGCGCCGCCTGAGAGGGCTGCAAATGACGCACAAAGTAGAGCTTGATGAGAAAGAAGATACGAATATCGCGTGGCTTCTCAACAGGTAGGGAGAGCCAGTGGAGAAAAACGCTCTCACCCTCCGGCTTGAGATGAAAGATTTTGCGTGGTGGTCGCGTTCCCTGCGGCTCCAGTTCAGCCTCGATATAGCCTAAGCGTTCCAGTTTCTTCAGGAACGCGTACATCTGGCTCATTTCCAGGTGTACGATCTGCCCCAGCGTCCCATGTTCAAACTGTTGAAACATCTCGTAACCGTGCATAGTACGCTCTTTCAACAATCCTAACATCGCATATTCGGCTGGCTCGCTAATCTGCATGTGTACATACCTCGCGCAGGGTGATCAAAGTGGTGCTATTATAATGTACCGACAATCATAGGGCAAGTTCTTACCAATTTTCCAAAAGGCAAGTTCTCACCAATTTTCCAAAAAGTCGCACAGACCCTTGACCTTGAGTACTTCAGGTATTGCATAATGCAGCTATGCAAGAGAAAACGCCGATAGGAAAAACAACATGAACAAAGAAGCCTCTCAACAGACCGACGATCTGCCCTATCACAAGATCACCGGCCTGCGCTATACCGATACGCTACCGGGCAAGGCAGGTCGGGTCACGCTCTATCTGCCTAAGAGCGGCACTGGACCGTTCCCCGTGCTCTGGACGACGCAGGGCAGCGCCTGGCTATCCGATGCCGGACACGACACCATCCAGCTCGGTCCTCGGGCGATCAACGATGCGGAAGGATATGCCAGGGCGCTCACTCCAGCCGGGTTTGCAGTTATGGCGGTCTCCATACGTTCCAGCTTCCGGGCAACCTATCCGGCGCAACTGCACGACTCGAAAGCCTCCGTGCGCTGGCTGCGTGCTCATGCTCAGGAGTATCAGCTCGATGCAACAAGGATCGTCTCCATCGGTGGCTCTTCTGGGGGACACTCCGCCGTGATGCTTGGCCTGACCAACGACCGTCCCGATCTGGAAGGGAATATCGGCGTGACGGGCTATTCCAGCCGTGTCAATGCAATCGTCGCCTTCTTCCCCGTCACCTCGCTGCTCGATATGGACCCGTACAACTATCCAGGCGGGTTTGAGCTAATCAACAGCCTCGGCGGCGGCACCCAGGGCCATAGCGATCCCCTCTCGCCAGAATCACGTCTGGTCGGCGGCCCCATCACTGAGGTGCCAGAGAGGGCAAAGGCGGCCAGCCCCATCTATTACGTCGATCACAACGCCCCACCGCTGCTGCTTGTACATGGCACCGCCGATCAGAACGTCCCCTGGCAGCAGAGCCAGTTGCTCTTCCAGCAATATGTGGAGCACAGACGACCAGCCACCTTCTACCTGATGACCAATCAGCCCCATGATACCCCGTATCTGGATGAGACGGAGAACTTCACCAGCCGAATCGTGCAGGAGAGCACCGAGTCAGGGATCAGGTATCCCACGCCTCATCCACCGATGATCTGGGAGACGCTCGCCAGATGGCTTGAGCAGATTGTGCGCTAATAGTTCAGGCAGTTCAGGGGCGGACCGCCGTACCATCGGGGGTCCGCGCCAGCGTCCAGATTGGCGGCCCCTCCGAACAGGGATATTTCGCCGCCTGCTTCTCATCGATATCGATGCCCAGGCCCGGCTTGCTGTTCAGATACATATACCCATCGCGCACTTCGGGGCAGCCCGGAAAGATCTCCTGTAGCTTCTCGCTAAAGCCGCTCCACTCTTGAATGCCAAAATTGGGGCTGTTCACATCAAGATGGAGATTGGCGGCATGTCCAACCGGCGAGGTGTCGCCCGGCCCATGCCACGCGGTGCGCACCCCAAAGGTCTCGCAGAGCGTCGCCAGCTTCTTTGCAGGCGTGATGCCACCGATCTGGCTGATATGGACGCGGATAAAATCGATCAGGCGATTCGTAATCAGCGGCACCCACTCCTGGGGATTGTTGAATAGCTCACCCATCGCAATCGGCGTCGCGCACTGTTGGCGCAGCATCGTAAACCAGCCGTTCTGCTCTGGCGGCAGGGGATCTTCCAGAAAGAAGAGGCGATACGGCTCAAGCTGCTTCGCCAGACGGATCGCTTCAATGGGAACCAGCCGCTCATGAATATCGTGGAGCAACTCGATTTCATAACCTGCATGTGAGCGAATATGCTCAAACAGGCGCGGGATGCTGCGGGCATAGGCGTCAGGATCGAAATAGACGCCGGGCTGCGCGTTCTCCGGCAACGAGCGCGTGCCATATTTGCCGCCATAGCCGCCCATCTGACAACGAATATAATGATAACCCTCTTCTATATAGCGCTGTACGCTCTCCAGCACCTGCTTCTCGTCCTGCCCATCGGCGTGGCGATA